>NZ_JBFBEE010000015.1:0-187702 GCF_040683555.1 Streptomyces sp. NPDC093510 | reverse complement strand
GTACGCGCCCGAGGACCGCGGCGCAGCCGCGTTCTCAGGGGCGCGGGGAACTGCGCGCCCAGCCACGACGCGCCCGCAGCCGAAGAGACCACAGCACACTCGCGGCGCAGCCGCGACTCAGCCCCGCGGCGGCGGAGCCTGCCCCAGAAGGCGGTCCTTCAGCGCCGGAAACTGCTCCCGCGTCGCCGCAACCCTCGCAGGGTCAAGATCGACGGTGAGGACCTCCTCACCACCCCCCGCCTCCGCGAGCACCTCACCCCACGGGTCGACCACGACACTGTGCCCCGCCTGCGGAACCCCCGCGTGCGTGCCGCCCGTGCCGCACGCCAGCACGTACACCTGGTCCTCGACCGCCCGCGCCCGCGCGAACAGCAGCCAGTGCTCCCGGCGCCGCTCGGGCCAGCCCGCGGGCACCACGAACATCTCGGCGCCCGCATCGACGAGGCCCCGGAAGAGCTCCGGGAAGCGCAGGTCGTAGCAGGTCGCGAGGCCGAGGGTGGTGTCCGGCGTGCGGACCGTCGCCAGCTCGGAGCCGGCCGCCATCATGACGGCCTCGCCCTTGTCGAAGCCGAAGCGGTGGATCTTCCGGTAGGCGGCGGCGAGTTCACCGGCCGGGGAGAAGACGAGCGAGGTGTTGTAGAGGGGCCCGTCCGGGTCCCGCTCGGGGATGGAGCCCGCGTGCAGCCACACGCCCGCGTCGCTCGCGGCCTTGGCCATGGCCTCGTACGTGGGGCCCTCCAGCGGCTCCGCCTCGCTCGCGAACGACTCGTACGCGAACGCGCCGGTGGTCCACAGTTCGGGGAGGACGACCAGATCCGATCCGTCCCGGGCACTCACCTCGCGTACCAGCGAAGCTACTCGGGACCGGCGGGAGTTGACCGGTTCGTCCTCGTCTACGGCGATCTGGATGAGGGAGGCGCGCACACTACCACCGTCCTGGCATTCGATCCGTCGGCACCATCAAGTACGGCCTACGATCGTCACACGAAAGCACTGCCGGGGTGCCTGCGGGCAGCGTAACTTAACGTCTCAGACACCCACCGCCCGCGTACAACCGCAAGGGGTCCCGTGAGTCTCCATCCCAGCCTGCAAAACTACGCCGATGCCTGGACGCATTCCGTGGAAGCGATATCCGAGCTGGTGTCGCCCCTCGCCGAGGGAGAGTGGAACTGGGCCACCCCCTGCCCCGGCTGGTCGGTGCGCGACATCGTCTCCCACGTCATAGGCCTGGACTGCGAGATGCTGGGCGACCCCCGCCCGATCCACACCCTGCCCCGCGACCTGTACCACGTACGGACCGAGGGCCAGCGGTACATGGAGATGCAGGTCGACGTGCGGCGCCACCACACCGCGCCGGAGATGACCTCCGAGCTGGAGTACACGATCATCCGCCGCACCCGGCAGCTGCGGAACGAGTCGCGGGAACCGAGCACCAAGATCCGCGGGCCGCTCGGCTCCGAGCAGACCCTCGAAATGGCCATGCGGCTGCGGGCGTTCGACGTGTGGGTGCACGAGCAGGACCTCCGTACGACGCTGCGCAAGCCCGGCAACCTCGACTCCCCTGGGGCGTACGTCGCCCGGGACCTGCTCCTCCAGGGCCTCCCGAAGGTCGTCGCGGAGAAGGCGGGCGCGCCCGTGAACTCGGCGGTCGTCTTCGACGTGAGCGGCCCCGTCGAGTTCCTGCGCACGGTCCGGCTCGACGCCGACGGCAAGGGCACGGTGGACGGCGCGCCCTCGCTGGGCCCGCTCGCCACCTTCGGCCTCGACTGGGAGACGTACTTCAGGCTCGCGTGCGGACGCGTGACGTACGCGTCGGTCGCCGACCGCGTCAAGGTCGAGGGCGACCACGAACTGGCGGACGCGATCCTGCGCAACTTCGCGGTGACTCCGTGACGCGGTGACCCCGTGACGTCGTGACGCCATGACGCCGTGACGCCGTGACGCCGTGACGCCGTAGGGATCAGACCGGCACGTGCACAGCCTCGACGCGGCTGGAGACCAGCCGTTCCCGCTCCCTGCGCACCGCCCGCGACTTGAGCCGCAGGATCTGGCAGAGCCCGAGCGCTTCCAGCACGAACACGGCGGAGAACGCGATCCGGTAGTTGTCGCCGGTCGCGTCGAGCAGCACGCCGATCGCGAGCAGCGTCGTCATGGAGGCGACGAAGCCGCCCATGTTCGTGATGCCGGAGGCCGTGCCCTGGCGCTCCGGCGGGTTGGCGGGCCGCGCGAAGTCGAAGCCGATCATGGAGGCGGGGCCGCAGGCGCCGAGGACCGTGCACAGCAGGATCAGCAGCCACATCGGCGCGTGGTCCCCGGGGTACGCGAGCGTGGCCGCCCAGGCAGTGGCCGTCGCCGCGATGGTGCCGAGCGCCAGCGGGAGGCGCGCGGCATGGTGCCGGGCCACGATCTGGCCGTAGACGAGGCCGATGACCATGTTGGAGAGCACGACCAGCGTGAGCAGTTCACCGGCCGTCGCCCGTGACAGGCCCTGCGCCTCGACGAGGAACGGCAGGCCCCACAGCAGCAGGAACACCATCGCGGGGAACTGCGTGGTGAAGTGCACCCACAGACCGAGCCGGGTGCCGGGCTCCCGCCAGGACAGGGCGATCTGCTTGCGGACGTAGGCGGCGCCGGTGTGCCGCACCGGTTCCGGCTCGTGCCCCTCGGGGTGGTCCTTCAGGAACAGCGTCATCAGGACGAGGACGACGACACCGCACAGCGCGCTGCCCGCGAAGGCCGCGGTCCAGCCGACGGAGTGCAGCAGCCGGGCCAGGACAAGGGTCGAGACGAGGTTGCCCGCCATGCCGACGAGGCCGGCGAGCTGGGCGACCATCGGGCCGCGCCGGGCCGGGAACCAGCGGGTCCCGAGCCGCAGGACGCTGATGAAGGTCAGCGCGTCACCGCAGCCGAGCAGGGCGCGGGAGACGAGCGCCATCCCGTACGAGGGGGAGAACGCGAAGCCGAGCTGGCCGATGGTGAAGAGGACGACCCCGATGGTCAGCACCTTCTTGGTGCCGAGCCGGTCGACCATCAGGCCGACGGGTATCTGCATGCCCGCGTAGACGAGCAGCTGGAGTATGGAGAAGGTCGACAGGGCCGACGCGTTGACGTGGAACCGGTCCGCGGCGTCGAGCCCGGCGACGCCGAGCGAGGTCCGGAAGATGACGGCGACGAAGTAGACGGCGACGCCGATGGACCAGACGAGGACGGCCTTCCGGCCGCCAATGGGGTCTACCCCAGCTCCTTCAGAGCTTGGGGAAGGGTCGCCGGGAAGGGGCTCGGGGTGGCTGGCGGAACTCATCGGACCTCGCCCCGCGCCAGGTTCTGGAACCAGCCGACGTGCCGGGTGACCACGGCGACGGCCGCGTCCGCGTCGCCGCGGCGCAGCGCGTCGAGGATCTCCTCGTGCTCGGCGAGGGTCTTCGCGATCCGGTCGGGGTGCGAGTGCATCACGGCGACGCCCATCCGCAGCTGCCGGTCCCGCAGCTGGTCGTAGAGGCGCGCGAGGATCTCGTTGCCGCCGCTGCGGACGATCTCCGCGTGGAAGCACCGGTCGGTGACCGCGGCCTCCGCGAGCTCTCCCGCGGCGGCCTGCGCCCGCTGCCGGCCGAGGAGCTCCTCCAGGCGGCCGATCAGCCCGGCGGGCGCGGGCACCGCCTTGCGCACCGAGTGCGTCTCGACGAGCAGCCGCGTCTCGACGACATCCGCGATCTCCTGCGCGGAGACGGGCAGCACGAGCGCGCCCTTCTTCGGGTAGAGCCGCAGCAACCCCTCCACCTCCAGCTTCAGCAGCGCCTCGCGCACCGGGGTGCGGGACACCCCCACGGCCTCGGCGAGCTCGCCCTCGGTGAGGAGCGTGCCGCCCTCGTAGCGGCGCTCCAGGACGGCCTGCTTGACGTGGGCGTAGACGCGCTCGGCGGCGGGCGGCGGCTTGATGGGGGTGATCGCGGCGGCTGACATGCGCACAGCATAGATACAACAGGTATACACCGAAATCCCCGTCCACATGGCGGGCACCCGTCCCGGAACTCACAGGCGTTTCGGCACATCCATCCGGGCCTCTCGCTCGTCTACTGAGTGAGCGGCACCCTCATGCAGCCGCAGCCCAGGGGCATTTGGAGCGTTAATCTTGAATACCGGCATTAAGGGCGTACGTCGCGCATCAGCAGTTCTCGTCACCGCGAGCGCGATGCTGGCCGGCGGCGCCCTCGTCACCCCGGCCCACGCGGCCGCACCGCCGAAGCCGTCCATCGTCGCCAAGGGCGGCTATGTGATGAACAACAGCACGGGGAAGAGCCTCTACACCAAGTCCGCCGACACCCGCCGTTCCACCGGCTCCACCACGAAGATCATGACCGCACGCGTGGTGCTCGGCCAGCGGAACCTCAACCTCGACTCCAAGGTCAAGGTCCAGAAGGAATACAGCGACTACATCGTCCGCAACAACTACGCCTCGTCGGCCCGCCTGATCGTCGGCGACAAGGTCACCGTCCGCCAGCTCCTGTACGGGCTGATGCTGCCGTCCGGCTGCGACGCGGCGTACGCGCTCGCGGACAAGTTCGGCAAGGGCACGACCCGGGCCAAGCGCGTGAAGAACTTCATCGGCCAGATGAACTCGACGGCCAGGTCGCTCGGCCTGTCCAACACGCACTTCGACTCGTTCGACGGCATCGGGCACGGCGCGAACTACTCGACGCCGCGCGACCTGACGAAGCTCGCGAGCAACGCGATGAAGTACTCCACGTTCCGCACGGTCGTGAAGACGAAGTCGACGACGCAGAAGGTCACCACGAAGTCCGGTGGCTACCGCAACATGTCGTGGTCGAACACGAACAACCTCCTCGGCTCCTACCGCGGCACCATCGGCGTGAAGACGGGCTCCGGCCCCGAGGCGAAGTACTGCCTCGTCTTCGCGGCGACCCGCAACGGCAAGACGGTCGTCGGCACGGTCCTGACGTCCTCCTCGCTGAACAACCGCACGAAGGACGCGAAGAAGCTGCTGGACTACGGCTTCAAGGTCGCCTGACGTCCGGAGAACACCGGAGGGGGCCCGCCGCGATCGCGCGGCGGGCCCCCTCTTCTTCGTGCTTACGCCCAGGTCATGAGCCGCTTCGGCTGCTCCAGGACCGCCGCCACGTCGGCGAGCACCTTGGAGCCCAGCTCCCCGTCCACCAGGCGGTGGTCGAAGGAGAGCGCGAGCGTCGTCACCTGGCGGGGCTTGACCTTGCCCTTGTGGACCCACGGCTGGAGCTTGATCGCGCCGACCGCGAGGATCGCGGACTCGCCGGGGTTCAGGATCGGCGTGCCCGTGTCGACGCCGAAGACGCCGACGTTGGTGATCGTCACCGTGCCGCCCTGCATGGCGGCCGGCGAGGTCTTGCCCGCGCGGGCCGTGGAGACCAACTCGCCGAGCGCCTCGGACAGTTCGGGCAGGGTCTTCGCGTGCGCGTCCTTGATGTTCGGCACGATCAGACCGCGCGGGGTGGCCGCGGCGATACCCAGGTTCACGTAGTGCTTCTGGACGATCTCCTGGTTCGCCTCGTCCCAGGCGGCGTTGACGTCCGGGTTGCGCCTGATCGCCACGAGCAGCGCCTTGGCGACGAGCAGCAGCGGATTGACCCGCAGCCCCTCGAACCCGTACGTCCCCGGGTCCCGCTTGATGTCCTCGACGAGCTTCATCGTGCGCGTCACGTCGACCGTCACGAACTCCGTGACGTGCGGCGCCGTGAACGCCGAGTCGACCATCGCCTGCGCGGTGACCTTGCGGACACCCTTGACCGGGACACGGGTCTCGCGGGCGTCCGCGCTCACCGCGGGGGCGGGCGCGGCAGCCGGGGCGGGGGCCTCCGTCGCCTGCGGGGCGGGCGCGGCGGCCGGGGCCGGGGCCACCGCCGCGTGCACGTCCTCGCGGGTGATGATCCCGTCGGGGCCGGACGGCTCGACCGTCGCCAGGTCCACGCCGAGGTCCTTGGCGAGCTTGCGCACGGGGGGCTTGGCCAGCGGCCGGGTGCCGTTGGCCGCGTCGCCGTTCACCGTGGCCGGCGGGCCCTGTGGCGCCGCCGGCTCCGGTGCGGTGACGGGGGCGTCGTCCCCGGGGGCGGCCTTCCTGGCCCGCCGCTTGGTCGAGGACTCGGCGACCCCATAGCCCACGAGCACGGGCTGACGTCCCTGCGGGGCGGCCTCCTCGGCGGGCTCGGTGGGCTCAGCGGGCTCGGCGGATGCGGCGGATGCGGCGGTGTCCTCGGCGGGGGCCGCGTCCACGGGAGCGGCCCCGCCCGACACGTCCACCGCGATGATCACCTGGCCGACATCGACCGTGGTGCCCTCCGGGAACCGGAGCTCACGTACGACACCGTTGAACGGAATGGGGAGTTCCACGGCCGCCTTGGCCGTCTCGACCTCGCACACGACCTGGCCGTCGGTGACGGTGTCGCCCACCGCCACGTACCACTTGAGGATCTCCGCCTCGGTGAGTCCCTCGCCCACGTCGGGCATCTTGAACTCGGCAAGAGCTGTGTCTGTCATCGTCGTCACGACCTCTCCCCTCAGTACGCCAGCGAGCGGTCGACGGCGTCGAGCACCCTGTCGAGACCCGGCAGGTACTCCTCCTCCAGGCGCGCCGGCGGATACGGCGCGTGATAGCCGCCGACCCTCAGCACGGGCGCCTCCAGGTGGTAGAAGCACCGCTCGGTGATGCGCGCCGCGATCTCCGCGCCCGTGCCCAGGAAGACCGGGGCCTCGTGCACGACGACCAGCCGCCGCGTCCTCTCGACCGACGCCTGCACGGTGTCGAAGTCGATCGGCGACATGGAGCGCAGGTCCAGGACCTCCAGGGACTTGCCCTCCTCCTCGGCGGCCGCGGCCGCCTCCAGGCAGACCTTGACCATCGGGCCGTACGCGGCGAGCGTGAGGTCGCTGCCCTCGCGGGCGACGACGGCCTTGTGGAGGGGGCCGGGGAACGCGTCCTTGTCGACCTCGCTCTTGTCCCAGTAACGCCGCTTCGGCTCGAAGAAGATCACCGGGTCGTCGCTCTGGATGGCCTGCTGCATCATCCAGTAGGCATCCGCCGAGTTCGAGGGAGAGACCACCTTCAGGCCCGCCACGTGCGCGAACAGCGCCTCGGGCGACTCGCTGTGGTGCTCGACCGCGCCGATCCCGCCGCCGTACGGAATGCGGATGACGACCGGCATCTTGATCTTGCCGAGCGCGCGGGCGTGCATCTTCGCGAGCTGCGTGACGATCTGGTCGTAAGCGGGGAAGACGAAGCCGTCGAACTGGATCTCCACCACCGGGCGGTACCCGCGCAGCGCGAGGCCGATGGCCGTGCCGACGATGCCCGACTCGGCGAGCGGGGTGTCGATGACCCGCTCCTCGCCGAAGTCCTTCTGCAGCCCGTCCGTCACGCGGAAGACGCCGCCGAGCTTGCCGACGTCCTCACCCATGATGAGGACCTTGGGGTCGTTCTCCAGCGCGGTGCGCAGCGATTCGTTGATCGCCTTGGCGATGGGAAGTTTCTGGACGGCCATGGCTACTTGCCCTCCCCGCCCGCGGGGGCGTCCGCGAACGACGCCTGGTAGGCGGCGAACTGGGCGCGCTCCTCGTCGACGAGCGCGTGCCCGTCCGCGTACACGTTCTCGAAGATCGCCATCAGATCGGGATCCGGCATCGCCCGCACCACCTCTCGCACTCGCTTGCCCAACGCTTCGCTCTCGTCGTCGAGTTCCGCGAAAAATCCCTCATCCGCGTGACCTTCGGTCTCCAGATAGGCCCGCAGCCGCAGGATCGGGTCCTTGACCTCCCAGGCCGCCCGCTCGTCGTCGTTGCGGTACTTGCTCGGGTCGTCGGACGTGGTGTGGGCGCCCATGCGGTACGTGAACGCCTCGATCAGCGCCGGTCCCTCGCCCGCGCGGGCCCGCTCCAGCGCCCACTTGGTGACGGCGAGACAGGCCAGCACGTCGTTGCCGTCGACCCGCACACCGGGGAAGCCGTAGCCCTGCGCGCGCTGGTAGAGCGGCACCCGGGTCTGCTTCTCGGTGGGCTCGGAGATCGCCCACTGGTTGTTCTGGCAGAAGAACACGACCGGGGCGTTGTAGACCGCGGAGAAGGTGAACGATTCGGCCACGTCGCCCTGGCTGGAGGCGCCGTCTCCGAAGTACGCGATCACGGCCGAGTCCGCGCCGTCCTTGGCCACGCCCATCGCGTAGCCGGTGGCGTGCAGGGTCTGCGAGCCGATGACGATCGTGTACAGGTGGAAGTTGTTGCCGTTCGGGTCCCAGCCGCCGTTGTTCACGCCGCGGAACATGCCGAGCAGGTTCGTCGGGTCGACGCCGCGGCACCAGGCGACGCCGTGCTCGCGGTACGTGGGGAACACGTAGTCGTCGTCGCGGGTGGCCCGTCCCGAGCCGATCTGGGCGGCCTCCTGGCCGAGCAGCGAAGCCCACAGGCCCAGCTCGCCCTGGCGCTGCAGGGCCGTGGCCTCGGCGTCGAAGCGGCGGGTGAGGACCATGTCGCGGTAGAGGCCGCGCAGCTCCTGCGCGGTGATGTCCGCGACGTACGCGTCGTACACCGCGTTCTTCGCGTCCTTGACCCGCTTGCCCTCGGGCGTCAGCAGCTGTACGAGCTCGGGCTCCGTGCTTTTCTGCGGGGCGGGCTTCTTGGCGCTCGCGCGCTTGCCGCCGCTGGTACTGCTGCGGCGCGGTTTGCGCGCGGCGGTGCTCTCCACGGTCACGTGTGCTCCTCCGTCGGTCCGGCCCCCGGGATTACCGGGTAAGCCAGTACGGCTCGCCTGGTCCGTGCCCGCGCACGGGGTGGGTGCGGCTCGGCCGGGAACAGGCGTGACAGGTGCCCCGGCGAGCGCCCTGCACAAAGCACGTTACCCAGTGCTCACCAATTCTGTGAAACCCCATCTGACCTGCGAATTTGCTTGGAAATCCAAGTACCTGACTGCTTGGATTTCCGAGTAGTTCGAGAAAGGCGGGAACACTTCCTGGTCACAGCACTGATCACAGCCTGGCAGGGGGCCGGAACACCGGCACGTTATCCCGGCCACCCCAGGGACGGGAAGAGTTCCGCCCGGGCATACGCGGAGATCGTGTGTGAGACTGGCTCCGTGCGCGAAGACGGAAAAGTTACGGTATTTCTCCTCGACGACCATGAAGTGGTCCGGCGTGGAGTCCACGAGCTGCTCTCCGTGGAGTCCGACATCGAGGTCGTCGGCGAGGCGGGCACCGCGGCGGACGCCCTGGTCAGGATCCCGGCGACCCGGCCGGACGTGGCCGTGCTCGACGTGCGCCTGCCGGACGGCAGCGGTGTGGAGGTGTGCCGCGAGATCCGTTCGCAGAACGAGGACATCAAGTGCCTGATGCTCACCTCGTTCGCCGACGACGAGGCCCTCTTCGACGCGATCATGGCCGGTGCCTCCGGTTATGTCCTCAAGGCCATCCGCGGCAACGAACTCCTCACCGCCGTGCGGGACGTGGCCGCCGGCAAGTCCCTGCTCGACCCCGTCGCCACGGCCCGGGTCCTGGAGCGGCTGCGTGACGGCAACAACGCCAAGGGTGACGACCGCCTGGCCAACCTCACCGACCAGGAGCGGAAGATCCTCGACCTGATCGGCGAGGGCCTGACGAACCGCGTCATCGGCGAAAGGCTGCACCTCGCCGAAAAGACGATCAAGAATTACGTCTCCAGCCTGCTCTCCAAGCTGGGCATGGAGCGGCGCTCCCAGGCCGCCGCGTATGTGGCGCGCATGCAGGCGGAGAAGCAGCACTGACGCGGAGAGGGCAAGGAGCGCGGAGAGCGCGAGGGACGTACGCCCTCGGTTTGCGCGAGGGACTTACGTCCTCGGTTCATGAGGGCGTGATCCCCTTTTCCGATGCCCTGTCCATGAACCATGGTGGGGGAATGCCCACCGACGAACAGCTCGCCTTCGAACTGCTCGGCCGCACCGACTACGGCCGGGTGGCGACCAGCATGCGCGCGCTGCCCTTCCTCGCGGCGTCCCGTCACATCGTCGTCGACGGGAAGATCCTGCTGCGCATGCACAAGGGATACGGCTACCACCAGGCCTGCATCGGCAGCGTCGTCGCGTACGGCGCGGACAACCTCAGCACCGCGGGCGCACAGGACATCCAGTGGACCGTGCAGCTCGTCGGCGTCTGCGAGGCGGTCGAGCCGACCCGCGCCGAGCTCGAACTCTTCGGCCCCGGGCCGCGCCTCGTCGACGGCGGGCCCTTCGACCCCGTCTACCTACGGATAGAGCCGCAGTTCAGCACGGTCCACACGCTGCAGGCAGGCCACGACCGCCAGCTGCAGCACATGCGCTGACGTACGGGGCTCATGCCCTGACGGACAAGGCGTCAGGGCCTCAGGGCCTCAGGGCGCTTCGCCTTCGTTGCCGCCGTTCTCCGCGCCCTCGTCGCTGCCGCCCGGGTCCGTCGGAGGGTCGGTGGGCGGGGTCGGGTCCCCGGTCGGCGTCGTCGGGTCCTCGGTGGGCGTCGTCGGGTCGCCGGTGGGGGTCGACGGGTCGCCGGTGGGCGTCGTCGGGTTCGTCGTCGGATTCGCCGGACCGGTCGGCTGGTTGGTCGGCGGGTCGTAGTCCGTCTCCCCGCCGGTGCCGGTGCCCGGGTCCTCCGTCTCGTCCGTCGTCTCCTTGTCCGCGCTCTTGCTCGGCTCCTTCGACTGCGACTGCTTCGTCGCGGGAGTCTTCGGCGGGTCCTTCTGGTCCTTCTTGCCGCTCGCGTTCAGCGCGAACGCGACGCCCACCGCGATCGCGATGACCGCGAGCACGGCGAAGAGCCACATCTTGCCGCGGCCGCCCCTGCCGCCGCGCGGCCCGCCGTCGAAACCGCCGTCGTCACCCGGCGGACGCAGCATGGGGCTCGGGATCTGCGCGGTCCCGGAGTCCGGGTGCGGCATCACGGTGGTGCCCGCGACGCCCATGGCGGGGGTGTTGCCGCCCTCGTGCATCTCGACGGGCCCGGTGTTCCAGGTGCCCGTGTGGCTGCCCTGCTCGTTCAGCATCTGCAGCCCGTACTGGACGAGGCCGCGCATCTCCTCGGCGGTCTGGAACCGGTCGTCCGGGTCCTTGGCGAGGGAGCGCATGACGAGCCCGTCCAGCTCCGGCGGCGCCGCGTCCGAGACCTCGGACGGCGGCACGGCCTGGTCCTGGACGTGTTGGTAGACCACGGAGAGCGGCGTCTCACCGGTGAACGGGGGCCGCAGCGCGAGCAGTTCGTAGAGCAGACAGCCGGTCGCGTACAGGTCGGAGCGGTGGTCGACGGCCTTGCCGAGCGCCTGCTCGGGCGACAGGTACTGGGGCGTGCCCATGACCATGCCGGTCTGCGTCATCGTCGACTGCGCGCCGTGCAGGGCGCGCGCGATGCCGAAGTCCATCACCTTCACCGCACCGGTGTTGGTGATGATCACGTTCGCGGGCTTGATGTCGCGGTGCACGATGCCGTGCTGGTGCGAATACGCCAGCGCTTCGAGCACGCCCGACACGATGATCAGGGCCTGTTCCGGACCCGGTGCCTCCGCGTTGAGCAGCAGATCGCGGATCGTCCGGCCCTCGACGATCTCCATGACGATGTACGGGACGACACTCGGCCCGACGGCGTCTTCACCGGAGTCGTACACCGCGACCACAGCGTGGTGGTTGAGACCGGCGACGGACTGGGCCTCACGCGTGAAACGCGCCTTGGAGACCGGGTCCTCCGCGAGGTCGGAGCGGAGCAGCTTGACCGCGACCGTACGACCGAGACGTACGTCCTCGGCTGCGAAAACCTCGGCCATGCCGCCCCGGCCGAGTCTGTGCGTCAGCCGGTACCGGCCGTCACCCACGAGCCCGCCGTTGCCCCACAATTCAGGCGCGTCCGACATACCGCCGCCAGTCGCCTCGGGGTCGGACGGGCCCTGAGCGCGCTGCGTCTGTGCCATCAGTCCTCGCCGTCGTTTCTGGTCGTGGTACGTGGTGCCGAGTACGTCGCGGTACGGGGTACTCCGACGGGCCACGCTACAGCCTTCGCACCACCCACCGGTTCGAGGTGGACCGGACATCAAAGCCGTCCCGGGGTCCCGTGCGCAAACTTGTAACGCTTCCGAGACGCTTCTTGCGCGTACGGTCACGGAACGGGCACCGAGCTTGACGCGTCATCGTCCTCGGGCAGACTTGGCCTGGAATAGCGGTTATCGATCACCAGCCGCGGAGCCGTCCGGCAGCCGCGCCAATGGGGGACGCACTAGATGAGCAGCCAGGACGGCGCACAGGGGCGGTACGCGGGGCGTTCGCTGGCCGGCGGCCGCTACCAACTGCGTGATCTGCTCGGCGAGGGCGGCATGGCGTCGGTGCACCTCGCCTACGACACCGTGCTCGACCGCCAGGTCGCCATCAAGACGCTCCACACCGAGCTCGGCCGCGAGCAGTCCTTCCGCGAACGCTTCCGCCGCGAGGCCCAGTCGGTGGCGAAGCTCACTCATACGAACATCGTGTCGGTCTTCGACACCGGCGAGGACGACCTCGACGGCGCGACGATGCCGTACATCGTCATGGAGTACGTCGAGGGCAAGCCGCTCGGCTCCGTCCTGGACGCGGCCGTCACCCAGTTCGGCGCGATGCCGAGCGACCAGGCGCTGAAGATCACCGCTGATGTGCTCGCGGCCCTGGAGATCAGCCACGAGATGGGCCTGGTCCACCGCGACATCAAGCCGGGCAACGTCATGATGACCAAGCGCAACGTCGTGAAGGTCATGGACTTCGGCATCGCCCGCGCCATGCAGTCCGGCGTCACCTCCATGACGCAGACCGGCATGGTCGTCGGCACCCCGCAGTACCTCTCCCCGGAGCAGGCGCTGGGCCGCGGCGTCGACGCCCGCTCCGACCTGTACTCCGTCGGCATCATGCTGTTCCAGCTGACCACCGGACGGCTGCCGTTCGAGGCGGACTCGCCGCTCGCCATCGCGTACGCGCACGTCCAGGAGGAGCCGGTCGCTCCCTCCTCGATCAACCGTTCCCTGCCGCCCGCCGTCGACGCGATCGTCGCCCGCGCGCTGAAGAAGAACCCGAACGAGCGTTTCCCGACCGCCGAGGCCATGCGCGACGAGTGCCTGCGCGTCGCCCAGTCCTTCCAGGCGGCGGCTCCCAGCATCGTGCCGGGCGCGCAGACGGCGAGCGGCGCGGGCGTCGGCTCCGCGGTCTTCCCGCCGGTCGACACGTCGCTGCCGCAGGGCGGCCCCGTCCAGACGCCGTACCAGCCTGGTCCCTACGGCCCGTCGACCCCGGCCCCGACGCCCACCCCGGGCTACGGCTACCCGCAGCAGGCCGGCTACCAGACCCCGCCGCCCGCCAACGCGTACGCCCCGCAGCAGGGAGCGCACACCCCGCCGCCGTACAACCTCTCGCCGCAGCCGGTCACGACGGCCTCGACGGGTGGCCCGGGCGGCTCGGGTTCGGGCGGCACGGGTGGCTCGGGTGGCTCGGGTGGCCGCAAGCGGAACATGCCGGTGATCGTCGGCTCGATCGTCGTCGCGCTCATCGCCATCGGCGGCCTGATCACCGCGCTGTCGCTGAGCGGCGACGACGGCGGCAAGGAAGCCACCGGCGACAAGTCGAAGCAGCCGGTCGCGGGGCACAAGGGGCCCGATCGCAACCAGACGATCGAGACCGAGAAGTGCACCGAGCCCGATGTGGGCTACAACGACGAGGAAAAGATCAAGGTCCCGGACTTCACCTTCCGGGACTGGAGGTCCGTCCTGTCCTGCATCCAGGCGGCCGGCTGGGGCTACGACAAGCGCAAGGTCAACGAGAACGCCTACGGCGAGGACACGGTCATGCGGCAGGTCCCGAAGGAAGGCACGGAGGTCGACCCGAAGGGCCTGGAGATCCAGTTCGACATCTCGACGGGCAACCCGGCGTAGTCCTCGCGCCGGTCCGCACGCGGAGCCGGTCCGTACGCGGAGAGGGTCCGTACACGGAGAGGGGCTCGGTACGCGCTTCGCGTACCGAGCCCCTCTGTGTGTCCGTGCCGCGGGGCGGTCAGGGCTTACAGGTAGGGGCCTCCCGTGCGGCCCGCGAGGCCGCCGCCACTCTCGTCCTCCTCGTCACCGCCGCCCACACCGGGCGGCAGGGCCCTGCGCATCTGCTCCAGCTGGGCCCGCGCCGCCATCTGCTGCGCGAACAGGGTCGTCTGGATCCCGTGGAAGAGGCCTTCGAGCCAGCCGACCAGCTGCGCCTGTGCGATGCGCAGCTCCGCGTCGCTCGGCGTCGCCTCCTCGGTGAAGGGCAGGGAGAGCCGCTCCAGCTCCTCCACCAGCTCGGGGGCGAGGCCGTCCTCGAGCTCCTTGACCGAGCTGGCGTGGATCTCCTTGAGGCGGACCCGGCTCGCCTCGTCGAGAGGAGCCGCCCGCACCTCCTCGAGCAGCTGCTTGATCATGCTGCCGATGCGCATTACCTTGGCCGGCTGTTCGACCATCTCCGTCACCGGGACCTCGCGGGATTCGTCGTCTCCGCCACCACCGAGAGCCATTCCGTCCTGGCCCACGACCAGGACCTGGGGGCTCTCCGGCGACCGTTCGTTCCTCGGCATCTCCATGCCGCCATTCTCTCGCACCCGTACATCACACATCGGTGGTGCCCCCGTACGGAGCTGATCCACCCTCAGCCGCGCCGCAGCCGCAGGCCCAGGAAGCCGAGACCGAGGCCGATGAGGAGGAGGCCGCTGCCGAGGGGCAGGACGCGGAGGTTCGGCAGGACGGGGCCGACGGGCGCCCGTCTCGTGGGGTCGGACGCGGTGTCCCGGTGTCCCACGGGGTTCGGCATCGGCTGCTGCGGGGGCGGGGGGATGCGGGCCGGTGTGTAGGGCTTCGGCGGCAGGTCGGGGGGCGGCGGCTGGGCCCTCCCCGGCCGTTCGCGGCCCTCACCCGGGCGGCTCCCGGCGCGGGACGTCTCGTCGACGGTGGTGACGGGACGTCTGGGCGGGGCGTCGGCCGCGTACGAGACGAGGCCGGGGAAGACCGCCGCGAGGACCGCGCAGAGCGCGATGCCGACAAGGAGGGGGCGGACAGGGCGGAGGGGACGGACGGGGCGAACGGAGCGAACGGGGCGGCGGACCGCCCGGGAAGTCTTCACCGCGCTGACCCCCTCCCGCTGCCGGGACGCTGCTGGGACGTCAAGATCCTGAAAGATCACTGCACCAGCATCAAGCGTCACATGGTGCGATGAATCCGGCATCTCGGCCTGATGCGGCAGGGGGCCTCGCAGCAGCATGCGGCAGGGGGCCTCGCAGCAGCGTTACCGGGTGAGGAGCACCTTGCCGATGTGGCTGCTCTCCTCCAGAATCCGGTGCGCGGCCGCCGCGTCGCTCATCGGCACCGTCCGGTCGACGATCGGCCGCACATGGCCCCCGCCGATCAGCGGCCAGACGTGCTCGCGCACCGCCGCGACGATGGCGGCCTTCTCGGCGGCGGGACGACCGCGCAGCGAGGTGGCGGTGACGGCGCCCCGCTTGTTCAGGAGCGCCCCGATGTTCAGCTCGCCCTTGGCGCCGCCCTGCATGCCGATGATCGCGAGCCGGCCGTTGACGGCGAGGGCCTTGACGTTCCGGTCCAGGTACTTCGCGCCCATGTTGTCGAGGATGACGTCCGCGCCCGCCCCGTCCGTGGCCCGCTCGATCTCCTCGACGAAGTCCTGCTCGCGGTAGTTGATCAGGACGTCCGCCCCCAGCTCGCCGCAGAACGCGAGCTTCTCCTTGCTGCCCGCCGTGACGGCGACCTTCGCACCGACGGCCTTGGCGAGCTGGATCGCCATGGTGCCGATGCCGCTCGAACCGCCGTGCGCGAGCAGGGTCTCGCCGGGCCTGAGGTGGGCGATCATGAAGACGTTGGACCACACGGTCGAGGTCACCTCGGGCAGCGCGGCCGCCGTGACGAGGTCGACGCCGTCGGGCACGGGCAGCAGCTGGCCGGCGGGCACGACGACCTGTTCCGCGTAACCGCCGCCCGAGAGCAGCGCGCACACCTCGTCACCGACCGCCCAGCCCGAGACGCCCGGGCCGATCGCGGTGATCCGGCCGGAGCACTCCAGGCCGGGGTACGGGGAGGCGCCGGGCGGCGGGTTGTAGAACCCCTGCCGCTGCAGCAGATCGGCGCGGTTCACGGCGCTGGCCACCACCTCGACGAGCACCTCGCCCTCGCCGGGCTCGGGATCGGACACCTCGGCCCACACGAGCGCTTCGGGGCCACCGGGTTCGGGGATCGTGATCGCATACATACGCCCGAGGCTACTCGCGTCACCCCGGCCCGCATCCGGCGCGCACCCGCCCGCGTCAGGCGCGCCCACCCGTGTCGTCAGGCGCGTCCACGGGTGCCGTCATGCGCGTCCACGGGTGCCGTCATGCGCGTCCACCGGTGCCGTCATGCGCACCCACCGGTGTCGTCATGCGCGCCCGCTCACGTCAGTTCGGACGCAGTGGCTTCAGGTCCGGGGCGACGGCCGTGCCGGGCGATGCGCGGACGATGGTGATCAGGCGGTCCGTCAACTCCAGCTTCCCGACGGACGGGTCGTCGTAGCCGAGCACGCGGTGCCCTCGTACGACACTGACCACCAGGTCGTCGGTCTCCCGCACGCTCAGACCCACCTCGGCCTTTATGACCGGGCGTTCGACGAGGTCGAGTCCGCTGCCCTGCTGGATCAGGTCCTCCATGACCATGCCCGCGCTCGGGCTGAGCACGGAGAGACCGAGCAGCCTGCCCGCCGCGCTGGCGCTGGTGATCACGGCGTCGGCGCCGGACTGGCGGAGCAGCGGTGCGTTCTCCTCCTCGCGCACCGCGGCCACGATCTTCGCCCCGCGGTTCAACTGCCGTGCGGTGAGGGCGACCAGGACCGCGGTGTCGTCCCGCTGGGTCGCGATGATGATCTGGCGGGCCCGCTGCACCTCGGCGCGGAGCAGCACGTCGCTGCGCGTCGCGTCGCCGATGACGCCCGCGAAACCCTCCGCCGTGGCCGCGTCGATCACCTTGGCGCTGGGGTCGACCACCACGATCTGCTCCGGCTTCAGGCCGGTCGCGCAGACGGTCTGGATCGCCGAGCGACCCTTCGTGCCGAAGCCGACGACAACAGTGTGTTCACGCAAGTTGGACCTCCAGCGGGACAGACGCCATTCCTCGCGCGTCCGTTCCGTGAGCACTTCGAGGGTGGTGCCGACCAGGATGATCAGGAAGAGCACGCGCAGCGGCGTGACCAGGAGGATGTTGGTGAGCCGTGCGCTGTCGCTGTACGGGACGATGTCGCCGTATCCCGTGGTGGAGAGCGTGACCGTCGCGTAGTACGCGGAGTCGAGGAAGTCGAGGCGGTTGTCCGAGTTGTCGTGGTAGCCGTCGCGATCGAACCAGACGATGAAGGTCGTCAGAGCGAGCACCAGCAACGCCATCAAGAGGCGGCGGGTGACCTGGCGCAACGGGCGCTCGACCGCGCGCTGGGGCAGTTTGATGCGGTGGGTCGTGTGCTGCTCTTCGGGGTGACGCGCGATGGCGTCATGCCCGGGAAGTTTCACGTGAAACGCTCCTCGCCGTCTGCGCCCTCTGCGCCGTCCGCACCGTCTGAACCGTCTGAACCCTCTGCGTGCTCTGCGCCTGCTCCGGTTTCTGGCCCGGTTTCGGTCCCGGTTCCGGCCCCGGTGCTGCCTACCTCAACTGGCCCACCGTACAAACCCGGGACCGTGCCCGTATCCACGCCCGTGCCCGTGCCGACATCCGGCACGGACCACGGCAGGTCGAGGATCTCCAGCTCCTGCCCCCTCCGCGCCCCGCCGGGCGGCACGACCGCCAGCCCGTCGGCGGCCGCGATACCGCGCAGCATCGCCGGGCCGTTGAAGTGCAGCGGCACGGCCACGTCGGCGCGCAGGACGACGGGGACGAGACGGGTGTCGTGCGGGTGACCGTGGACGGCGTCGCGCACAGGCGCCGTGTACGTCGAGGGGCCGCCGCAGCCGAACACCCGCCCGGAGAGCGTGCGCAGCAGCGGCTCGGCCAGGGTCAGCAGTCCGGAGACGGCGGCGAGCGGGTTGCCCGGCAGGCCGACGAGGTGCTGTCCGGGCCGGATGCGGGCCAGCAGCATGGGGTGCCCCGGCCGCACCGCGACCCCGTCCACGAGCAGCTCGGCGCCGATCCTGTGCAGGGTGGGATGAACGTGGTCGACCGGGCCCGACGCGGTGCCGCCCGTCGTGACGATCAGCTCGGCCTCGGACGTGGTGATGGCCTGGTGGAGGGCCTCGGCGTCGTCCCCGAGGCGCCGGACGGCGGTCACGTCGGCGCCCAGCGAGCGCAGCCAGGGCGGCAGCATCGGGCCGAGCGCGTCGCGGATGAGGCCCTCCCGAGGGAGGCCGCGCGTCAGCAACTCGTCGCCCAGGACGAGGACTTCGGCGCGGGGCCTGCGGACCACCGGCAACGCGTCGTACCCGGCGGCCGCGGCCAGGCCGAGCACGGCGGGCGTCACCAGGGCGCCCGACGGCAGGAGGTGGTCGCCGGAGCGGCACTCCTGGCCGCGCGGGCGGATGTCCTGGCCGGGGACGACCTCACGCAGGGCGTGCAGCCTGCCCTTGTCGTCGGTGCGGCCGTGTTCGCTGCGCAGCACCGCGGTGGCGTCCGGGGGGATGCGGGCGCCCGTCGCGATGCGCACCGCCTCTCCGTCGGTGAGCGCGTCCGGGCGGCCGTGCCCGGCGAGGATTCCGTCGGCCCGTACGAGCCAGGGGCCCGGGCCCGCGACGACCCAGCCGTCCATGGCGGAGGTGTCGAAGGACGGCAGGTCCGTGAGGGCGGTGAGCGGCGCGGCGAGGATGCGGCCGAGCGCCTGGTCCAGGGGGGCGGGTGGGGCGAGTGAAGTCGGCGGGGCGGGTGAA
This sequence comes from Streptomyces sp. NPDC093510, assembly GCF_040683555.1. Taxonomy (NCBI): domain Bacteria; kingdom Bacillati; phylum Actinomycetota; class Actinomycetes; order Kitasatosporales; family Streptomycetaceae; genus Streptomyces; species Streptomyces sp. NPDC093510. The sequence continues at coordinate 168,812 of NZ_JBFBEE010000015.1, read as the reverse complement.
GCGGGTGAGGGAGCGGTGGGTGAGGCAGGCGAGGTGGGTGAGGCAGGTGCGGTGGGTGAGGCAGGTGAGGTGGGTGCCAGGGCGGACTCGGGTCCTGCGGCGGCACGACCGGCGCGGGCGCGGGCTGCGGGCCAGGGAGTGATGTCGCGGTGCTTGTCGTCGCCGGGAGTGGGGCCGACGGTCCTGGGAGTGGCGGCCCTGGGGGTGGCGGCCTTGGGGTCGGCGGCTGAGGCGGGTGCTGACGCCGAGGCGGGCGCTGACGCTGAGGCGGGCGCTGACGTGGACTCAGGGCCCCGGGACGACGGCGATGCGGACGCCCACGTCGATGTCGCCGGGGAGGCCGATCGGGAGACGGCGTCGGCTCGGCCGTCACGGTCCCCGTTCACCAGGGCGAGCGCCTCGTCGAGCTCGGCGTCCGGCGTGGGCTGCCCGGTCATCCGGCGTCCGGCGGCGTACTGGGCGCGGTGCCCGGCTTCGCGTCCTGCTGGTCCTCGTCAGCCCAGCGGGCCGCGAGCGCCACGGCCTTGCGCGTCGCCTCGGCCACCGCCTCGGCACCGCAGGCCGCCTCGCCCCGCGCGGCGGCCTGCGCCGCCGCGTATCCGACGAGGAACGTGGTCAGCGGTGCCGCGGGCCTGGCCACACCGTGCGCGGCGTCGCGAGCGAGGTCGAGGAGGGCGCCGGTGTCGACGTCGAGGTCGATGCCCAGCTCGTCCTTGACTGCGGAAATCCATTCATCCAACACGTGCCCATGCTCCCTGATGCGCGCCCGGGCGGCGGCGATGTCGTCCCAGGTGTCGCAGTCGAAAGCGGCGACGGGGTCGGCGACCCTCGCGAGGGCGAGCCGCGCGGTGAGCCGGCGCAGCGGCAGCCCGGCGAGCGCACCGCCACCTCCTTCACCCAGGAGCTCCGCGATCTCCCGCTCCAGCGCCTTTCGCCGGTAGGCCGCCACGAGTGGCTGGTCACGGCCGTCAGGGTCGGTGAGAACCGCCCCGTCCGTCCCTGCTGTCCCGGCCACGCCAGCCACCCCGTCCGCCCCAGCCGTCCCATCCACGCCACTCGCGTCCAGGGCGGTGAGGAGGCGGCGTACGGTCTGCTCGTCCAGGAACGGCAGGTCGGCGGAGAGCACCACCACGCGCTCCGCCGCGGTGTGCCGCAGGCCCGCGTCGAGCGCGGCCAGGGGGCCGCCGCCCGCGGGCTCCTCGCGCGCCCACACCACGGGACGCGCGGTCGGCCTCGGCGCGGCCACGACGACGGTGGTCCCGGCGCCGGAACAGGCCGCGAGCACACGGTCGATCAGCGTCCGGCCCCCGACCCGCACCCCCGGCTTGTCCGCCCCGCCGAGCCGCGCAGCGCCGCCCCCGGCGAGCACGACGGCGTCGTACGGGCCGGTCTCGTTTGTGGTCACCCCCCGAGTATGGGCGTACGAAGGATCATTGCCACCCCCGTCAAGGGCCCTGAGGGCAAGGGACTTCCGCCACACGGGTACGAACCGTGAGTCATCCGGGACCGAACCGGGAGCCACCCGGGGGCGGCCCGGGAGCACGCGGTACGGCCCGGGAGCACGCGGTACGGCCCGGACTCCTCAGCAGGGCCCGCTCACACCGACCTCAGCAGCACCGCGGGCTGCTCGACGCAGTCCGCCACGTAGCGCAGGAAGCCGCCCGCCGTACCGCCGTCGCAGACCCGGTGGTCGAAGGTGAGCGACAACTGCACCACATGCCGCACCGCCAACTCCCCTTGGTGCACCCACGGCTTGGGGACGATCCGGCCCACTCCGAGCATGGCCGCCTCCGGGTGGTTGATGATCGGCGTGGAACCGTCGACCCCGAAGACCCCGTAGTTGTTGAGCGTGAAGGTGCCGCCGGTGAGCTCCCCCGGGGTGAGCGTTCCGGCCCGCGCGCACTCCGTGAGCCGGATCAGCTCCGCGTTGATCGAGTCGGTCGACCGGAACTGGGAGTGCCGCACGACGGGGACGACCAGGCCGCGCTGGGTCTGCGCCGCGAAACCGAGGTGGATGTCGGCGAACCGCCGCACCTCCCGCGCCTCCATGTCCACCGACGAGTTGAGCTGGGGGAAGCGGGTCAGCGCGGCCACGCTGATACGGGCGAGCAGCGCGAGCAGCGACACCTTCTGGCTGCCGTCGCGTTCCGTCATCGCCGCGTTCATCGCCTTGCGGGCCGCGAGCAGTTCCGTCGCGTCGGCGTCGACCCAGCAGGTCGCCTCCGGTATCTCACGCCGGCTGCGGGACATCTTGTCCGCGACCAGGCCCCGGATGCCGGTCAGCGCGTGCCGGGACTCCAGGCCCGCGTTCCGCGGTTCCTGGCCCGCCTCCACTTGGTGACGCGCCTCGGACCGCCCCGCGCGGATCATCTCGTCGTCCTCACGGACCGCGGCCTTGATCGTCGCGGTCCTGCGCGCCTCGGCGTCGGCCCCGACCTCCCGGGCCTCCCGGACCTCTCGGACCGCTCCGACCGCTCCGACCGCTCCGACCTGGTGGTCCGCCGTTTCCTCCGGCTCCCTGGCGGCGGAGATGGCCGACTCGACATCGGCCCGTGTGATCAGCCCGTCCGGCCCCGACCCCGCGAGGCCCCGCAGCTCGACGCCGTTCTCCCGCGCCAACTTCCGTACGAGGGGAGAGATCACCGGAACCGGCCCGTCCGAGCCACCCGGGTTCCCCGCGCCGCCGGGATTCCCCGGGTCGGCACTGCTCAGGTCGGCCGGGTGGACCTGAGAGGACGCGGCCGCGGCCGGCTCGGCCGGGACATGCCGCACGCGCCTGCGACGCGCGGGCGCCGCCCCCGTGCCGTACCCCACCAGAACGTTGCCGGAGGACTCCTCCGCGGCCGTCTGGAGGGCCCGCTCGGCGGGCTCCTCAGGGGCCCGGGACCCGGCCGGCTCCGCAGGGACGCCGTTCCGGTCGGAGGCACCCGTCCCGGACGGGGTGCCGACGGCGACCGTCAACAGCGGCGCGCCCACGGGCAGTTCCACGCCCTCCTCACCGAAGCGGGCCGTGACCACGCCTCCGTAGGGACACGGCACCTCGACCATCGCCTTGGCCGTCTCGACCTCGACGACCGGCTGGTCCACCGCCACGACATCACCGACCTCGACGAGCCAGCGGACGATCTCCGCCTCCGTCAGCCCTTCCCCGAGGTCGGGCAGCTTGAATTCGAGACTGTTCACATCAAAAGCGGGTGCCATCAGCCCTCCGCCTCCCACTGGAGCCGCGCGACCGCGTCCAGAATCCGGTCGACGCCGGGCAGATGGTGCTTCTCCAGCATCGGCGGCGGATACGGGATGTCGAAGCCCGCGACCCGCAGCACCGGCGCCTCCAGATGGTGGAAGCAGCGCTCGGTGACCCGCGCGGCGATCTCACCACCGGGGCCGCCGAAGCCGCCCGACTCGTGCACGACGACCGCCCGCCCCGTACGCCGCACGGACGCGGCGACCGTCTCGTCGTCGAAGGGCACCAGGGAGCGCAGATCGACCACTTCGAGGTCCCAGCCCTCGGCCCGCGCGGCCTCGGCCGCCTCCAGGCAGACGGGCACGGAGGGGCCGTACGTGATCAGCGTGGCACTGCGCCCGGCGCGCCGCACCACCGCGCGGCCTATCGGTTCAACGGTCCGCGGAGCGTCCGGGTTCCAGTCGGCCTTGGACCAGTACAGGCGCTTCGGCTCCAGGAAGACGACGGGGTCGTCGGAGGCGATGGAGGCGCGCAGCAACCCGTAGGCGTCGGGGACCGTGGCCGGGGTGACGACGTGGAGCCCCGGTGTCGCGATGTAGTACGCCTCGGAGGAATCGCTGTGGTGCTCGACGCCGCCGATGCCGCCTCCGTAGGGCACGCGCACGGTGATGGGCAGCGGCATCGCGCCGCGCGTGCGGTTCCGCATGCGTGCCACGTGCGAGATGAGCTGCTCGAAGGCGGGGTAGGCGAAGGCGTCGAACTGCATCTCGACGACGGGCCGCAGCCCGTACATCGCCATGCCGACCGCGGTGCCGAGGATGCCCGCCTCGGCCAGCGGCGTGTCCGTGCAGCGGTCCTCGCCGAACTCCTCGGCGAGCCCGTCGGTGACCCTGAAGACACCGCCGAGCGCTCCGACGTCCTCTCCGAGGACGTGCACGGACGGGTCCTCGGCCATCGAGTCGCGCAGCGCGCGCCCGAGTGCCTGCGCCATGGTGGCCGGTTTGGTGGCGGTCTTCGCCGCGACCGTGGTCATCGAGCTTCCTCCTCGGCGTCTTCCGAAGCCGCTTCCAGCTCGGCCCGCAGCTGCGCTGCCTGTTCCCGCAGTTGGGAGGTCTGCTCGGCGTACACGTGCGTGAAGAGGTCCATCGGGTCGAGCGTCGGGTCCTGGTTCATGCGGTCGCGCAGCTCTGCGGCCATGGCCTCGGCGTCGTCGCGCGCCTGCCGCTTCATGTCATCGTCCAGGAGTCCGCGCTCCGTCAACTCCCGCTCCAGGAGCAGGATCGGGTCGTGGTCACGCCAGGCGTCCACGTCGGTGTCCTGGCGGTATCGCGTGGCGTCGTCGGCGTTCGTGTGGGCTTCCATGCGGTACGTGACGGCCTCGACGAGCGTCGGGCCACCGCCCTGCCGCGCGCGGGAGACCGCTTCGCTCAGCACCTCGTGCATCGCCACCGCGTCGTTGCCGTCCACCAGGCGACCTGGCATGCCGTACCCCACGGCCTTGTGGGCCAGGGACGGTGCCGCGGTCTGCTTGGCGAGCGGCACGGAGATCGCGAAGCCGTTGTTCTGCACGAGGAAGACCACGGGCGCCTGCCACACCGCCGCGAAGTTCAGCGCCTCGTGGAAGTCACCCTCGCTGGTGCCGCCGTCACCGACCATGGCGAGCGCGACCACGCCGTCGCCCTTGAGCCGGGCGGCGTGCGCGAGGCCCACGGCGTGCGGGAGCTGGGTCGCGAGAGGCGTGCTCAGAGGGGCTGTGCGGTGCTCGCGCGGGTCGTACCCGGTGTGCCAGTCGCCGCGCAGCAGCGTCAGCGCGGCAGCGGGGTCGAGGCCGCGGGCTATCACGGCGAGCGTGTCCCGGTAGCTGGGAAAGAGCCAGTCCCGCTCCTCCAGAGCGAGCGCGGCGGCGACCTCGCACGCCTCCTGCCCGGTGCTGGACGGGTAGACCGCCAGCCTGCCCTGCTTCGTCAGGGCCGTCGCCTGCGTGTTGTAGCGGCGACCGCGCACCAGTTCCGCGTACAGACGGCGCAGCAGCCCCGGGTCGGCCTTCTCGGCGCCCTGGGTGCCGAGGACGCGGTACGGCTCCGCGTCCGGAAGCAGCGGCGCGGGGTCGGTCCTGGGCTGCCAAGCGGGGGGCGGGGCGGGCCGGTAGGCACCCCGCTGCTCCATGACCGTCATGACGGCACCTCCTGGGAAGCGGTCTCCTCGTGGGAGTGGCAAAAGAGGCGCGCCGACGTGATGCGCCTCACCTACCGATTGTTCGGTCGACGGCACATTTTGGCTACAGGCACCTCCAGGCTGTGGACAAACGGTTCTGCACAGCCTGGTATGGATGCAGTACGTCCATGGTAGGGAGGCCGGGGGACATGGCATCTGAACGAATGGCCGACGGGCAGGACGGCGACCGTGCGGAGCCCCGGATTCCCGAGACCCGGCCCCCCGAGACCCGCATACCTGAACCCCGGCACCCCGAAGCCCCGGTCGCGGACCCGCGTCCCTTGGACGCCATCGACCGCGACATCCTGCAGATCCTGTACACGGACGGTCGCGCCTCGATACGTTCCGTGGCCGAACGCGTCCATGTGTCCCGGGCCAACGCGTACGCCCGCATCAACCGCCTCATCGACGACGGCGTCATCCGGGGCTTCGGGGCGCGGATCAACCACGAGCGCGCCGGGCAGGGCGCGTCCGCGTACATCACGCTGAAGATCGTCCAGAACACCTGGCGCACAGTGCGCGAGCACTTGCGCGCGCTCCCCGGCGCGTCCCACATCGCGCTCGTCAGCGGCGACTTCGACGTACTGCTCCTGGTGCACACGCCGGACAACCGCGCACTGCGTGAGCTGGTACTCACCCGCCTGCAGTCCATCCCCGAAGTACTCAGCACGCGTACGTTGCTGGTCTTCGAGGAGGACGACATGGAGCCGGACCGCTGAACCCGGCGGTCCTGTGGCCCTGTGGCCGTCATGACCCGTCGGTCGTACGACGGCGGTCAGGGGTCAGCGGTCGGTGCGCAGCCCCGCGAACGCCAACTGCACGACCGCGTCGGCGATCTGCTCGCCGTTCGCCGCTCCCCGGCTCTCCGGCCGGTACCACTCCACGATGGAGTTGATCATTCCGAAGAGCAGCCTGGTGGCCAGGCGCAGTTCGAGGTCGGAGCGCAGGTCACCGTCCGCGGCGGCCTCCTTGAGGAGCTCGGCCACCTGCTGGTCGAACTCCCTGCGCCGCTCCATGGCCCACCGCTCGGTGTCCGTGTTGCCGCGCACGCGCAGCAGCAGCGTCACGTAGGGCAGCTCGGCGACCAGGACCTCCACGGTGCGGCGTGTGACGTACTCCAGGCGCTCCACCGCACGGCCCACGCGCGCGTGCTCCTCGGCGAGGATGCCGAAGAGACCGTCCAGGGCCCTGCTCACCGCACGGCGCAGCAGCTCCTCCTTGCCCGCCACGTGGTGGTAGATCGACGACTTGGAGATGCCGGCCGCCTTGGAGAGGTGCTCCATGGACGTGCCGTCGTACCCCCGCTCGTTGAAGACCCGGACGGCTACGTCGAGCAGCGTCTCCGGGGTGTACGTGTCCCGCCGGGCGGTGGTCATGAGTACTCCTCTCGCACGGCCTGGCGCCGCAGTGCCTGGGAAGGCGTGTAACGCCCGGTGGGGTACTCGTCGTGCAGGGCGTCGAGCGCCTCGGCCACGCGGTACGCGGTGAGGCGGCGGCCCCATTCGATGGGTCCGAGCGGATAGTTGACGCCGAGCCGCATGGCGGTGTCGATGTCCTCGGCGTCCGCCACCTCCCGGCCCACGGCGTCGAGGGCGAAGTCGACGAGCATCCACACCGTGCGCGCCACGATCATCCCCGGGGTGTGCCCGATGACGCTGACCTTCTTGCCGAGCGCCTGGAAGAGACCGATCGCCTCCTTCAGGGACTGCTCGCTCACCCTGCTCGACGGGGCGAGGGCGATCCTGGTCGCGGTGCGGTAGTCCAGTGCGAGGTCGAAGTGGATCGTGGGCTCCGCCGCGAGGTCGGCGGCCGTACCGTCGGTCAGGGCGAGCCGGGCCCCACTGGGGAGCTCGATGCAGCCGGGGTACTCGGGCACCCCTTTGGCGCGTCCGACCTGAATGCCCGCCTTCTCCATGAGGCCGGTCAGCGCGTCGGCCGGGAAGAGGTCGCCGCTCACGGTGACGGACGCCGGGGCCTTCTCCGGAAGCGCGGTGTGCGGCTCCGGGCGCGGGGCGTCGTCTCCGTAGGCGTACCAGCCCTGCCCCGACTTCCGCCCGAGGCGGCGCGACTCGACGAGGCGGCGCTGAGCCAGCGAGGGCGTGAACTTGGGGTCCTGGAAGAAGGACTCCCACACGGAGCGCGTGACGGCTTCGTTGACGTCCTGACCGATGAGGTCGGTGAGCTCGAACGGCCCCATCTTGAAGCCGCCGCACTCGCGCAGGACGGCGTCGATCGTGGCCGGGCCGGCGACCCGCTCCTCGTACAGGCGCAGCGCCTCGGCGTAGAAGGGCCGCGCGATGCGGTTGACGATGAATCCCGGGGTGTCCGCGCAGCGCACCGGGGTCTTGCCCCAGGCCTTGGCGGTCCCGTACGCGCGCGTGGCCGCCGCTTCGTCCGTCGCGAAGCCGCTGACGACCTCCACGAGAGGCAGCAGGGGTGCCGGGTTGAAGAAGTGCAGGCCGACGAAGCGGCCGGGCTCGCGCAGGGCTCCCGCGATGGCGGTCACGGAGAGGGACGAGGTGTTGGTGGCCAGCAGACAGTCCTCGGCGACGACCTCTTCCAGGTCCTGGAACAGTCGCTGTTTGACGTCCAGTTGCTCCAGGATCGCCTCGACGACGAGGCCACAGTCGGCGAGCTCCGCGAGGCTCTCGGCGGGGGTGAGCCGGGCGCCGGCCGCGGTGCGGTCCTCGGCGCTCAGACGGCCCTTCTCGACGAGCCGGTCCAGGCGGGCGCCGATCGCGTCGGCCGCCGACCGCGCGCGGTCGGGCACGGCGTCGTACAGCCGCACGGGGTGGCCCGCGACCAGGGCGACCTGCGCGATGCCCTGCCCCATGGTTCCGGTACCGACCACGGCAACGGCGCTGCTGAGCTCGAGTGCTGTCATGCTCGCGATCCTCCCGCACGGGCCACCGGCCGGAGGGCTCGGGGGTGGCCGTGAAGAAGTTGTCCACAGGTTCGACGGACCCCCTTGTCCCGACCGATCGTTCGGTTACTCTAGCTCTGTCAGAGCGTTCCTGCCCACCGTCCCTGCCCAGCTCGCCAGCTCGATGAAGAGCTGCCCGAGGAGGAGTTGGTCCCGTCATGGCCGCCGAACTCACCGCGCCCCAGCTGATCGCCAAGCACCGGCCCACCCTCGACCAGGCGCTGGAGACCATCCGCACGCGTGCGTACTGGTCCCCCCACCCCGAGCACCCGAAGGCGTACGGGGAGGGTGGCAGCCTGAGCCTCCCCGAGGGAAAGGCCGCCTTCGACGCACTCCAAGGCACCCGCTTCGACCTCGACCAGCCCGGCACGGACGACTGGGTGGGCGGCGAAGTCTCTCCGTACGGACCGGAGTTGGGGATCACGTATCCCCACCCCGACATCGACACCCTGCTGCCCGCCATGCGTGCCGGGATGCGCGCCTGGCGCGACGCGGGCGCGGAAGTGCGCGCGGTGGTCTGCCTGGAGATCCTGTCGCGGATCAGCGCCCGTACGCACGAGTTCGCGCACGCGGTCATGCACACCAGCGGCCAGGCGTTCATGATGGCCTTCCAGGCGGGCGGTCCGCACGCCCAGGACCGCGGCCTCGAAGCGGTCGCCTATGCGTACGTGGAGCAGACCCGCACCCCCGACGCCGCCGAGTGGACCAAGCCCCAGGGCAAGCGCGACCCGATCGCGCTGAACAAGCGGTTCACGCCCGTCGCGCGCGGCATCTCGCTCATGATCGGCTGCAACACCTTCCCGACGTGGAACGGCTATCCGGGGCTCTTCGCCTCGCTCGCCACCGGCAACCCCGTCCTGGTCAAGCCCCACCCGCGCGCGGTCCTGCCCCTGGCGCTCACCGTGCGGATCGCCCGCGAGGTCCTCGCCGAGGCCGGCTTCGACGCGAACCTCGTCTGCCTGGCCGTCGAGCGTCCCGGTGAGGGCATCGCCAAGACCCTCGCCGTCCGCCCCGAAATCAAGATCATCGACTACACGGGATCGACGTCGTTCGGCGACTGGCTGGAGGCCAACGCCCGCCAGGCCCAGGTCTACACGGAAAAGGCCGGCGTCAACACGGTCGTCGTCGAGTCCACGGACAACTACAAGGGAATGCTGGCCAACCTCGCCTTCTCCCTGTCCCTGTACAGCGGCCAGATGTGCACCACCCCGCAGAACCTGCTGATCCCGCGCGACGGCATCCAGACGGACGCCGGCACCAAGTCGTACGACGACGTGGTCTCGGACCTCGCGTCCTCGGTGAGCGGCCTGCTCGGCGACGACGCCCGGGCGAACGGCATCCTCGGCGCGCTGGTCAACCCCGACGTGAAGGCGCGCCTGGAAGCGGCCGCCGGCCTCGGCGAAGTCGCCCTCCCCTCCCGGGAGATCGCCAACCCCGACTTCCCGGACGCCGTGGTCCGCACCCCGGTGATCGTCAAGCTGGACGGCGCCAAGCCGGACGCCGAGGCGGCCTACCTCAGCGAGTGCTTCGGCCCCGTCTCCTTCGCGGTCGCCGTCGACTCCGCGACGGACGCGGTGGACCTGCTGCGCCGCACGGTGCGCGACAAGGGAGCGATGACCGTCGGGGCGTACACGACATCGGAGGAGGTCTCCGCCGCCGTGGAGGAGACCTGCCTCGAAGAGTGCGCCCAGCTGTCCCTGAACCTCACGGGCGGCGTCTATGTGAACCAGACCGCGGCGTTCTCGGACTTCCACGGTTCGGGCGGCAACCCGGCCGCGAACGCCGCGCTGTGCGACGGCGCGTTCGTGGCCAACCGCTTCCGCGTGGTGGAGATCCGCAAGGACGCGTGAGGTCCGGCTTGAGGCGTGCGCCGCGTGCCGTACGGCTTGCGGCGCATGCAGGACGGCGTGCGGCGCGGGCTTCGTGACGCGTGGCGGGTTCAGGCCTCCGATGCCGGGGGCCTGCCCGCCGACCAGTGGAAGAGCGTCATGCCGACACTCGTCGCCAGGTTGTAGCTGGAGACCTGGGGCCGCATCGGCAGGGCCACCAGGTGGTCCGCACGCTCCCGCAGTGCGGCCGACAGACCGCTGCGCTCGGACCCGAAGGCGAGCACGGCGTCGTCCGGGAGCTTCAGCCCCCTGATGTCCTCGCCCTCGGCGTCGAGCGCGAACACCGGGCCCGGCGGCAGCCCGGCCACGTCCACGCGCTCCACGGCGGTCGCGAAGTGCAGGCCCGCGCCGCCCCGCACGACGGTGGGGTGCCACGGGTCGAGCGTGCCGGTCGTGACGACCCCGGTCGCCCCGAACCCGGCGGCGAGCCGGATCACCGCCCCGGCATTGCCCAGATTGCGAGGGTCGTCGAGCACGACGACCGGCGCCGGCCTGGGCACACGCTCCAGTTCCGCGAGGTTGGCCGCACGGGAGGGACGTACCGCCAGAGCGGCCACCGCGGTGGGATGCAGCCGCGGCACGAGGGCGCGCAGCCGCTCGTCCGGGACCTGCGACAGGAGCGCGTCGAGCGCGTCCTTCACGTCCGGCGCCAGCTCGTCCGCGAGCGCAAGGACAGCGGACCGGTCGCTGGTCAGCGCGACCGGCACCCGCGCGCCGAAGCGCAGTGCGTGCTTGATCGCGTGAAAGCCGTCGAGCAGCACAGAGGAGTCGGCGAGCCCGCGCCAGGCGCGTACGGCACCGTCGGGGTCCGCCCCATCCGTCCTGTTCATGGGGTGAAGCCTACGCGCGCCCGCTCTGTGGGCTCATCGCCCCGCTCCTCGTCGACGGGGCGCTGATCCGGCACGGCACCTCTGCCGAAGCCGAAGGACCAGCTCGATCCGTCTGGGGCCCTACGGGAAACCACCCCTCCACGCGCGCGTGCCGCCCATCCGCCCAGTCGGCGCAGGAACGTCGTCGGCAGGAACACCGCGTCGGCCGCGATCATCGCGAGCGAGAAGAACGGCAGCCCGAGGACCACCGCGATCACGGCATGTTCGACGATCATGGCCGCCAATAGGACGTTCTTGACGCGCCGGTTGAAGAGGGTGAAGGGGAAGGCCACCTGCACGGCGACCGTCCCGTATGTCACCAGCAGCACCATGATGCCGTTGGACGAGAGCAGGTCGGAGAGGGTCGGCCACGGGGAGAAGTAGTCGAGGTTCAGCGGGTAGTAGACGGCCGTGCCGTCCTGCCAGCGACTTCCCTGGATCTTGTACCAGCCGGCCGTCGCGTAGATCAGACAGGCCTCGACCATGACCACCAGCAGCCCGGCGTTGTGGGCGAGGTTCGCCACGACGTCGAGGAATTTGCGCAGCTCACTCTGCGGGGCGCGCCGACCCACGGCCCACCACAGGCCGTGCACCAGCCACAGCCCCCAGAAGAACAGCAGCCACCCGCCGCTGAGTTCCCCCATGAACGTCACGGCCGAAAGCCCGAGCCCGAGCACCCACCACAGCACGGGCCCGACCCGATCGACGGCCACGCCGCCCGTCCCGTTCTCGCCGCCCGTCCCGTTCTCGGCACCCGCCCCGTTCTCAGCGCCCACCCCGTACTCCGCGCCCTTCACGCGGGCGCGTGCCGCGCGTCGCGCGTCCAGCGACCAGACCTGGCCGCACCGGATGAAGACCAGGTAGGTCGACATCAGGTGGATGACGTTGTCGCCGCCGTCGCCCATGAAGATGCTGCGGTTCTGCAGCGACAGCACACCGACCATGAAGAGCACGGACATCGCGCGGGTGCGCCAGCCGAGCAGCAGCAGAGCGCTGCTGACGATCCCCAGCGCGTAGACGATCTCGAACCAGACCTGCCCGTCCGACCACATCAGCGCGGTGAAGGCGCCGTTGCTCGCGATGAGCTGCTGCGCCATGTCCCAGTTCCACGGCCCGTCGGGCCCGTACATCTCATGGCGGTGGGGGAGTTCGCGCAGCAGGAAGAACAGCCAGGTACCGGCGAACCCGATGCGGATCACCGCGGTCTGGTACGGACCGAGGGCGGACCCCGTCACCTTGTTGATGCCGCGCGCCGGCGGGCGTTCGTGACGGATCACCGGGCAGTCCCCTTCGCGGGTGAGTCCGAGCGGCCCGTCTCCTCGGCGAGCGGCAGGTCGTCGGGCGCCACCGACCACCAGGGGAGCACCCGGTAGGACGGCTTGGGGGAGACCTTCTCATCGCTCCACTTGGGCGGCCGCACGTTCGTGGTCTTCGAGCGCAGCTGCACGCGCGCTATCTCGTCGCCCTTGCCGCCCGGCGACTCCCGGTCGAGCCTCATGTACGCGATACGGCGGACGTAACGCTCGGACAGCTGGCCCCGCAGGCCGACGGGACGATTCTTCGCGTCGTGCGAACCCACGTAGAAGTCCCAGGCGCGGCGGAGTTCGTTCTGCTGCGTGTGGCTGGGCAGCAGACTGCCGTCGATGCCGGCGCCGTCCTCAGCGGAGAGTTCGTACCAGTCCGTGGTCCGTACGCCCCCTTCGGCCGTACGGAGCTCCGCGCGGGCCTGCACCGCGACGTTCTGCTGCAACGGATTGGGCGCGAAGAGCTTCCAGTTCTGCTCGAACTCCGGGTAGATCCACTGGTCGACCACGTCCCCGTGCTGCTTGGTCAGCGTGTTCGAGGGCGCGACGTGGAGGAAGAGCATCCCTATGTGCACGCATGCGGCCACCGTGACGACGGCCAGGGCGCAGGCGGCGGCGATCTGGTAACCGATCTTGAGCCCGGCGATCCCGACGCGGGGTTGTTGGCCGAGGGTGGGGACGGAGTCGGACTCGGAGTCGGCAGCCGGGTGGCCCTCCGCCGCTTCCGCTCCCGATCCCGCCGATGGTCCGGACGTATTGGGCTCATCGGGCTCATCGGACTCATCGGGCTCGTCAGGCCCGGCGGCTCCGCCGCCCGGACCCTTGTCGTACCCGTACCCGTCCATTACGCCCCGTTCCCCGCTCCCGCACCGAACCCTGCCGCCGGAACGGTACTCACGCCCGCCCGTCACGCACAGCGTCCGTGAAGTTATCCACAGGGTTGACACCTTATGGCGGAGGGCCGCACCATTGAATTCAACGAACCGAACGATCGGTCGGGCGGTTCGCTCAGGGTCGAGGGGGACCGAGAGATGGCGACAGCAGCCGCACACCAGGCGGCGGGGACCGAGCCGGACGAGGCCGGGCCCGCCGCGGACTCCGCCGCGCGCACGGCGGAGCACCAGGCCGCCTTCGACGCGGCGGTCGCCGCCGACGAGCGCATCGAGCCACGCGACTGGATGCCGGACGCCTATCGCGCGTCCCTGGTCCGCCAGATCGCCCAGCACGCGCACTCCGAGATCATCGGCATGCAGCCCGAGGCCAACTGGATCACCCGCGCCCCCTCCCTGCGGCGCAAGGCGATCCTCATGGCCAAGGTGCAGGACGAGGCCGGCCACGGCCTGTATCTCTACAGCGCGGCCGAAACCCTCGGCACCAGCCGCGACGAGCTGCTCGACAAGCTGCACTCGGGCCGCCAGAAGTACTCATCGATCTTCAACTACCCCACGCTGACCTGGGCGGACGTCGGCGCGATCGGCTGGCTCGTGGACGGCGCCGCGATCACCAACCAGGTCCCCCTCTGCCGCTGTTCGTACGGTCCGTACGCACGCGCGATGGTCCGCGTCTGCAAGGAGGAGTCCTTCCACCAGCGCCAGGGGTACGAGTCGTTGCTCGCCCTCAGCCGCGGCACCCAGGCCCAGCACGACATGGCGCAGGACGCGGTGAACCGCTGGTGGTGGCCCTCCCTGATGATGTTCGGCCCGCCGGACGACGAGTCCTCGCACTCCGAGCAGTCGATGACGTGGAAGATCAAACGCCACTCGAACGACGAGCTGCGCCAGCGCTTCGTGGACATCTGCGTCCCCCAGGCCGAATCCCTCGGCCTGGCACTCCCCGACCCGGACCTCGTATGGAACGAGTCCCGGGGGCACTACGACTTCGGCCCGATCGACTGGACCGAGTTCTGGGACGTCCTCAAGGGCAACGGCCCCTGCAACGACCAGCGGATCACCCAGCGCCGGCGTGCCCACGACGAGGGCGCCTGGGTCAGGGACGCCGCGGCCGCGTATGCCGAGAAGCAGGCGGCCGACAAGCACGGCACACGCATAGGGCACGAGGCCCCCGGCATGCATGACACCCGCGGCACGCACGACACCCACGGCACGCACAGCGACCCCGCACAGCACGGAGAGGCGACAGCATGAGCAGCTCGACCGACTGGCCGCTGTGGGAGGTGTTCGTCCGCTCCCGCCGCGGTCTCTCCCACACCCACGCGGGCAGCCTGCACGCGCCGGACGCCGAGATGGCCCTGCGCAACGCCCGCGATCTGTACACGCGCAGGAGCGAGGGCGTCTCCATCTGGGTCGTGCCGTCCGCCGAGATCACCGCCTCCTCCCCGGACGAGAAGGACTCCTTCTTCGAGCCGGCCGGCGACAAGCCCTACCGCCACCCGACGTTCTACGAGATCCCGGAAGGGGTGAAGCACCTGTGACCCCCACCCCGGCCCCGGCCTCCGCGCCCGCCCGCCGTTCTGCGCCCGCGCCCGCCCCCTCGTCCGCCGCAGCCGACGCCCCGGCCGCCCTCCCCGCCCTGGCCCTCGGCGACGACGCCCTGGTGCTCTCCCACCGCCTGGGGGAGTGGGCGGGACACGCCCCGGTCCTCGAAGAGGAGGTCGCCCTGGCGAACATCGCCCTCGACCTGCTCGGCCAGGCCCGCATCCTGCTCTCCATGGCCGGTGACGAGGACGAGTTGGCATACCTCCGCGAGGAGTGCTCCTTCCGCAACCTCCAGCTGGTCGAGCAGCCGAACGGCGACTTCGCCCACACCATCGCCCGCCAGCTCTACTTCTCCACCTACCAGACGTTGTTGTACGGCGAGTTGGCCGCCGGAGAAGGCGCCTTCGCCCCCCTGGCGGCGAAGGCCGTCAAGGAGGTCGCCTACCACCAGGACCACGCCGAGCAGTGGACCCTGCGGCTCGGCGACGGCACGGACGAGAGCCACGAGCGGATGCAGCGCGGCCTCGACGCGTTGTGGCGGTTCACCGGCGAGATGTTCCAGCCGGTGCCGGGGCTGGACGCCGACTGGCAGGCGATGCGCGAAAGGTGGACCGCCTCGGTGACGGCGGTCATCGAGCGGGCCACACTGACCGTGCCCGAAGGCCCTCAGTCCGGCGCGTGGACGGCGGGCGCCGGACGCCAGGGCCTGCACACCGAGTCCTTCGGCCGGATGCTCGCCGAGATGCAGCACCTGCACCGCAGCCACCCGGGGGCGTCATGGTGACGACCGCGCCCACCGAGCTGGAGGCCGAGCTCCTGGCCCTCGCGGGCTCGGTGCCCGACCCCGAACTGCCCGTGCTGACACTGGCCGAGCTCGGTGTGGTGCGCGGTGTGCGGGTCCTCGCCCCCGGCAAGGTGGACGTCGAGTTGACCCCCACGTACACGGGCTGCCCGGCGATAGAGGCCATGAGCGCCGACATCGAGCAGGTGCTGCACGGGCGCGGCATGGCCGAGGTCTCGGTGCGCACGGTCCTCTCCCCCGCCTGGTCGACGGACGACATCAGCGCCGAGGGCCGCCGCAAGCTCGCCGAGTTCGGCATAGCGCCGCCGCGTTCCCATCAGGCGGACGGCCCCGTCCCCCTGAGCCTGTCGATCCGCTGCCCGCACTGCGGCTCCACCGACACGGAACTGCTCAGCCGCTTCTCCTCCACGGCCTGCAAGGCGCTGCGCCGCTGCGCCTCCTGCCGCGAACCCTTCGACCACTTCAAGGAGTTGTGATGGCCCGCTTCCACCCGCTCCGGGTTGCGGCGGTCGACCGGCTCACCGACGACTCCGTGACGCTGACGTTCGACGTGCCTCCCCCGCTGCGCGAGGAGTACCGGTTCACGCCGGGCCAGCACCTCGCCGTCCGCCGCTTCGCCGACGGCACGGAGATCCGACGTACGTACTCGATCTGCTCCCCGGCCCCGCGCCCCGAGGCTCCGGAGGGACCCGAGGCCCTGCGCGTCGGGGTGCGCCTCGTCGAGGACGGCGCCTTCTCCACGTACGCATGCATGGAAGTGGCCGTGGGCGACGAGCTGGATGTGATGACGCCTGCCGGACGCTTCACGCTGGACCCGGCCCCCGGACGCTATGCGGCGATCGTCGGCGGCAGCGGCATCACCCCGGTGCTTTCGATCGTCACGACGCTCCTGGAGCGCGAGCCGAAGGCGGACTTCTGCCTCATACGCAGCGACCGCACCGCCGCCTCGACGATGTTCCTGGAAGAGGTCGCCGACCTGAAGGACCGCTGGCCCGACCGGTTCCAGCTGGTGACCGTGCTCTCCCGCGAGGAGCAGCAGGCGGGCCTTGGTTCCGGGCGGCTCGACGAGGAGCGGCTCTCGCAGCTTCTGCCCGCGCTGTTGTCCGTGGCGGACATCGAGGGCTGGTTCCTGTGCGGGCCGTTCGGCCTGGTGCAGGGGGCGGGGCGGGCGCTGCGCGGTCTCGGCGTTCCTCGCGGCCGCGTCCACGAGGAAATCTTCCACGTGGACGATGCGGGCGTGCCCACCGCTCCCTCGGTCCCGGCGCCCGCGCACAGCACGATGACGGCGACCCTCGACGGCCGCTCGGGCACCTGGCCCGTACAGGAGGGCGAGACCCTCCTGGAAACAGTCCTGCGCAACCGCGCCGACGCGCCCTACGCCTGCAAGGGCGGGGTGTGCGGCACATGCCGGGCCTTCTGCGTCTCCGGCGAGGTGCGGATGGACCGCAACTTCGCGCTGGAGCCGGAGGAGACCGAGGCCGGTTATGTGCTGGCCTGCCAGTCCCGCCCCGCCACCGACACCGTGGAGCTGGACTTCGACCGCTGACCCGACGCCGCCTCCCTCGCCCTCAACCGCCTCGCCCCGCCCACGCCCACACCAGCCCCTGCCCCCCCTGCCCCTGCCTGTTCCCTTCCCATAGAACCTGTTCTATCTTGACGCCCCGTCAGGTACGGCGGTCGGCAGGGACACGGGACATGGAGGACGGGCAGTGGACTTCACCTTCACCGAGGAACAGCAGGCCGTGGTCGAGGCGGCGAAGGCGCTCTTCGCCGACGTCGTCCCGGACGGGGTGCCGAGCCCCGCTCTCACCCCGGGCGCCGTCGCCGAGGACTTCGACCGCGCCCTGTGGTCCCGGCTCGCCGACGCCGACCTGCTGGGCGTGCTCATCGCTTCCGAGCACGGCGGCGTGGGCCTGGACCCCATCGCCCTGTGCCTGGTCCTGCGCGAATCCGCCAAGGTGCTCGCGCGGGTCCCTCTCCTGGAGAGCAGCGCCGCCGCCTCGGCCGTACAGGCCCATGGCAGCGGCGAGTTGAAGCGGCGGGTCCTCCCCGCGGCTGCCCGTGGCGACCTCGTCCTGACGGTCGCCGCCAACGGCCGCACCGGGCACGACCCCGCCGAGTTGGCCGTCACCGCGCGGCGCGACGGCGACAACTGGGTTCTGGACGGGCTCCAGACGGGCGTGCCCTGGGCGCAGAACGCCGACCTCGTCGTCGTCCCCGCCCATACCCACGAAGGACACACCGTCCTCGCGCTCGTCCCCCGTGTCCACGAGGGGCTGGCCCTCGCGGAGCAGGTGTCCACCAGCGGTGAGCGTCTCGGCGAACTCCGCCTGGAAGCGGTCCGCATCGCCGCGTCGGACGTCATCGAGGCCGACGGCGCCTGGGACAGCCTGCGCGACCTGCTCGCCACCGGGACCTGTGCACTCGCCCTCGGCCTCGGCGAGGGCGTCCTTCGCATGACGAGCGAATACACCAGCAAGCGAGAGCAGTTCGGCCACCCCGTCGCCACGTTCCAGGCAGTGGCCGTCCAGGCAGCGGACCGCTACATCGATCTGCGCTCGATGGAGGTCACCCTCTGGCAGGCCGCCTGGCGCATCAGCACCGGAGCGGACGGCGCCCTGCCCGCGGCGGGAGACGTCGCGGTCGCCAAGATCTGGGCGTCGGACGGCGTACGAAGGGTGGTGCAGACCGCCCAGCATCTGCACGGCGGTTTCGGCGCCGACACCGACTACCCCCTGCACCGCTACCACGCCTGGGCCAAGCAGCTGGAGCTCTCCCTCGGCCCGGCGGCGGCACACGAGGAGGTACTGGGCGACCTACTGGCAGCCCACGCACTCCGCTGAGTGCCCCACCCGGCTGAGCGCCGAACGCTCCCGTCACGCACCCAACACGTGCACCACCGCATCAGACCGCACCCGGCCGCACCAGGACGCATCAGGCCGAGCCAGGCCGCCCGGCGCCGCCCTCGCCCGTGCTCAGACCACGGCGCCCGGCTGGCCCTTGGCGTCGACGACGGGCCGCCCCGCGGCCTGCCATGCCTCCATGCCACCCGCGACGTTCACCGCGTCGATGCCCTGCTGCCCGAGGTACATGGTGACCTGGGCGGAGCGCCCTCCGGACCGGCAGATGACGTTGACCTTGCCGTCCTGCGGCGCCGCCTCGGTCAACTCGCCGTACCGGGCCACGAATTCACTCATCGGAATGTGCAGCGCGCCCTCGGCGTGACCCGCCTGCCATTCCTCGTCCTCCCGGACGTCCAGCAGGAAGTCACCGCTCGTGAGCTCGTCGATGCCGACCGTGGGCACCTGAGATCCAAAAACCATGCCCCGACGCTACCCGACCGGCCCCACGCTCAGTCGCGCCGCACGGCCAGTCGCCGCCGCACGGTCAGTCGCGCAGTCGCTCCAGCTCCGCCTCACGCTCGGCGACCTGGGCGAGCAGCTGCTCGGCGATCTCGTCGAGGAGAGCGTCGGGGTCATCGGGCGCGAGACGCAGCATGCCGCCGATCGCGCCCTCCTCCAGCTCCTTGGCGAGGAGCGTGAGGAGCTCCTTGCGCTGGGCGAGCCATTCGAGCCTGGCGTACAGCTCCTCGCTGCGGGTCAGCCGCTGCTCCTCGGGGACGGGCCCCGCGGCCCACTCCTCGGACAGCTCCCGCAGCATCGCCTCGTCGCCACGGGCGTAGGCGGCGTTGACGCGCGTGATGAACTCCTCGCGCCGCTGCCGCTCGCCCTCCTCCTGCGCCAGGTCCGGATGCGCCTTGCGGGCCAGCTCGCGGTAGAGCTTGCGGGCCTCCTCGCCGGGGCGCACCCGCTGCGGCGGCCGCACGGACTGGTCGGTCAGCATGGCGGCGGCCTCGGGGTAGAGCCCCTCGCCGTCCATCCAGCCGTGGAACAGCTCCTCGACGCCGGGCATCGGCATCACCCGGGCCCGCGCCTCTTCCGCCCTGCGCCGGTCCTCGGGGTCACCGGTGCGGGCCGCGGTGGCCTCGGCGATCTGCGCGTCCAACTCGTCGAGGCGGGCGTACATGGGGCCGAGCTTCTGGTGGTGCAGGCGGGAGAAGTTCTCCACCTCCACACGGAAGGTCTCCAGCGCGATCTCGTACTCGATCAACGCCTGCTCGGCAGCGCGCACGGCCCTCTCGAGCCGCTCCTCGGGGCGCTCCGCGGCAGGACGCTCCTCAGCAGGCCGCTCCTCGGAGGAACCCTCCTGAGAGCGCGCCTCGGACCGCTCCTTGAGCCGCGCCTTCAGCTGCTCCTTGAGCCGCCCTTCGGTGCCCGGCCGCTGCGCTCCCTCTTGGGAATGGTCAGGAGTCTCGGGCTGCGTCGGGTCGGCTTCCGGGATCGTCACTCGTCCAGCCTAGGCCACCGGGCAACCCACCCATGAAGCCCGCGCCGCCCAGCCCCGGACGCTCCCCCTCACACCCCTGTCTCCGCTGCCATCCGCCCCTCCTTGACCGCCTTCACCAGCAGCGCGTGATCTGCCTCCGTACGGTCCGCGTACGCCGTCGCGAACCGTGCCATCGCCTCGTCCAGCTCGCCGCTCTTGCCGCAGTACCCCGCTATGAGGCGCGGGTCCGCGCTGTGTGCGTGCGCGCGGGCCAGCAGGGCGCCGGTCATCCGGCCGTAGTCGTCCAACTGGTCGGCGGCCAGCGCCGCCGGATCCACGCTGCCCTTGCGGTTCCTGAACTGCCGCACCTGGAAAGGCAGTCCGTCGACTGTCGTCCACCCGAGCAGGAAGTCGCTGACGACCTGCATCCGCTTCTGACCGAGCACCACCCGGTGTCCTTCGTGCAGGGTCTCGGGCGCCTTGAACCCCGCCACCGGCAGATGCGGCAGGAGCGCGGAGGGCCTCGCCTCCTTGACCTGCAGCACCAGCGGCTCGCCCCGGTGGTCCAGGAGCAGCACCACGTACGAGCGGAGTCCGACACTGCCCGTGCCGACGACGCGGAACGCCACGTCCTGGATCGCGTACCGCGCGAGCAGCGGCAGCCTGTCCTCGGTCAGCGTGCCCAGGTACTCCCCGAGGGCGGCCGCCACCGAGGCGGCCTCCGCGTCCGGCACGCGCCGCAGAACGGGCGGCGCGTCGACGAAGCGTCGCCCCTCGGAACCGTCCTCTCCCTCGACACGCTCCGTCGACTTCGCCGCGAAGCGGGCGCTCGTGTTCTGCCGCGCCTTCTCGGAGACCCGCTCCAGGGTGCCGAGGAGATCACGCGCGTCCGTGTGGGAGACGAGCTGCTCGTCCGCGATGGCGTTCCACGCGTCGAGCACCGGGAGCTTCGCGAGGAGACGCATGGTGCGGCGGTAGGCCCCGACGGCATCCAGCGCCGCCTCCTCGCAGGTGTCCTCGCTCGCGCCCGCCTCGCGCCCCGCGAGCACCAGGGAAGCGGCCAGCCTCTTGAGGTCCCACTCCCAGGGGCCGTGCACCGTCTCGTCGAAGTCGTTCAGGTCGATGACGAGGCCGCCCCGCGCGTCCCCGTACAACCCGAAATTCGCCGCGTGCGCGTCTCCGCATATCTGAGCGCCTATCCCCGACAGCGGAGTGCGTGCGAGGTCGTATGCCATGAGTCCCGCGGAACCCCGCAGGAACGCGAAGGGAGAGGCGGCCATCCTGCCGACCCGGATCGGCGCGAGCTCGGGGAGCCTGCTGCGGCTCGACTCCTCCACGGCGACCACGGGGTCCGGCCGCCCGCCGTCCACCGCGAACTCCGCGTGCGCGGAACGGGGCACCCGCCGCCGGAGCGCCTTGCCCTCGCCCTTGGGCGACCCTGGCGACCCCTGTGCCGGCCACTCGGCGAACCCCGGCACCCGCGGCAGCCTCCCGCCCCGCTGCCGAGGGATCTTTCCGTCGCTCTCCACCACGCCCATCGCCCCCGCCGGCTGTCCGCCAATCCCGGATTCGGCCTCGACCGTACCGCTGCTCGCCGAACGCCGTGAGGGCCTGTGGATAACTTCGGTGACATACATCACCGTGCCGCGAAAGAACACGCCCCGAGCGCGACACCCGCCTCAGAAGCACAAAAAGAAGCGGCCCCCTTCCGGACTTTCGTCCGGAGGAGGACCGCTTCCTCATGGTGCGCGAGGGGGGAGTTGAACCCCCACGCCCTTTCGGGCACTGGAACCTGAATCCAGCGCGTCTGCCTATTCCGCCACCCGCGCATGGGTGTTGTCTTTGGGTCTCTCACTGTGTGGTGCGAGCGCCTGCCGACATCCAGAAGATTAGCACGCTGCAGCGGGTGGATTCACATCTGTATGGGGCGGGCACCTGGCCCCAGAAGCTTCGCCCCGGCCCCGGCCGGGTCCCATCCGCCCCTAGGGCCGAGCCGGTCGCGCCCACCACCCCGGCCCCGACTTCACCCGCCCCGGCCGAGCTCGCCGGGGTCCACAGCCAGGTGCGGGACACTGGCTTTGGGCCCCCTCTACGATCCGTTGTAAAAGGAGGCTCGAGCAGACGTCCCGAGCAGCTGCCCGTACGGGTTTCCCGGGGCCACAGATCAGGGCTCCGTCAGGGGTCCTGCGAGGATCCATGGACGCTGGTGCGGGCATGTCTTGTGAGAGGCGACACTCGTCGACTGGGCGGACAGGGGGAACCAGCCGATTTCCCGGCGCGTGGATACGATCAGTAAGCAGTACCAGGATGACTACGACGGAGGAGGTGCCCCATGGGAGTCCTGAAGAAGTTCGAGCAGCGACTTGAAGGTCTGGTCAACGGCACCTTCGCCAAGGTGTTCAAGTCCGAGGTCCAGCCCGTCGAGATCGCAGGCGCGCTCCAGCGCGAGTGCGACAACAACGCGACGATCTGGAACCGCGAGCGGACCGTCGTCCCCAACGACTTCATCGTGGAGCTCAGCGCCCCCGACTTCGAGCGGCTGAGTCCGTACTCGGGCCAGCTCGGCGACGAGCTCTCCAGCATGGTGCGCGACTACGCGAAGCAGCAGCGGTACAGCTTCATGGGCCCCATCAAGGTCCACCTGGAGAAGGCCGAGGACCTCGACACCGGTCTGTACCGCGTGCGCAGCCGCACCCTCGCCTCCAGCAGCTCCCAGGCACCCGACCAGGCCCCCGCGGGCCCCGGTGGCCCGGCGGCCGCCGGTCGCGGCGCGGGCGCGGGCGGCGCCGGCGCCGGCGGTTATGGATACCCGCAGCCGCCTTCCGGGGCTCCCGGCGGCGCGCCTCCCATGCCCGCCGCACCACCGCCGGGCGCAGGCCGCCCCGGCGGGCAGTCCCCGGCTCCGAGCAGGCCCCAGGGCCCCGGCGCCGGACCGCTTCCGGGCGCCCAGGTGCGGCGCTGGATCGAGATCAACGGCAATCGCCATCAGATCTCCCGCCCGACGCTGGTGCTGGGCCGCAGCACCGACGCCGATGTGCGGATCGACGACCCCGGCGTATCCCGTCGGCACTGTGAGATCCGGACCGGAACGCCCTCGACGATCCAGGATCTCGGGTCTACCAACGGCATCGTGGTAGACGGGCAGCACACCACCCGCGCTACGCTCCGCGACGGCTCGCGGATCGTCGTGGGTCAAACCACCATCGTTTACCGGCAAGCCGAAGGGTGAAGCGGGGGCAATGTCAGAGCTGACCCTGACGGTCATGCGGCTAGGTTTCCTAGCTGTTCTGTGGCTGTTCGTGATCGTGGCCGTCCAGGTCATCCGCAGCGACCTGTTCGGAACGCGCGTCACACAGCGCGGTTCGCGGCGGGAGCGGCCGCAGCAGGCCGCCCGCCAACAGCAGGCCGCACCACCTCAGCCGCGCCAGCAGCAGAGCGGCGGAGGCCGCCAGCGACGCGGCGCTCCCAGCAAGCTCGTCGTCTCCGAGGGCATCCTCGCCGGGACGACCGTCGCGCTGCAGGGCCAGACCATCACGCTGGGCCGAGCGCACGACTCCACGATCGTGCTGGACGACGACTACGCCTCCAGCAGGCATGCCAGGATCTACCCGGACCGTGACGGCCAGTGGATCGTCGAGGATCTCGGGTCCACCAACGGCACGTATCTCGACCGGACCCGACTCACCACCCCGACGCCCGTTCCGCTGGGCGCGCCGATCCGCATCGGCAAGACCGTCATCGAGCTGCGGAAGTAGTACTACGTCATGACAGAGCGCGAGCGGAGCGAGCGAGCCGAAACGGCTGTCCAGGCACTGGACGCCGGCGCGCTCCCGACCGGAGGGTGGGCACCGTGCGGATGTACCCGGAGCCGACGGGCGAGGTGCGCATGAGTCTGTCTTTGCGCTTCGCCGCCGGATCGCACAAAGGCATGATCCGGGAGGGGAACGAGGACTCCGGTTACGCCGGCCCGCGTCTCCTCGCGATCGCCGACGGCATGGGGGGCCAGGCCGCGGGCGAGGTGGCGAGCTCGGAGGTCATCTCGACGCTCGTCACGCTCGACGACGACGTCCCGGGCTCTGACATCCTGACGTCGCTGGGCACCGCCGTGCAGCGGGCCAACGACCAGCTGCGCATGATGGTCGAGGAGGACCCCCAGCTCGAGGGCATGGGGACCACCCTGACCGCGCTCCTGTGGACGGGCCAGCGCCTCGGTCTCGTCCATGTCGGCGACTCGCGCGCGTACCTCCTGCGGGACGGCGTCCTCACGCAGATCACCCAGGACCACACGTGGGTGCAGCGCCTCGTCGACGAGGGCCGCATCACGGAGGAAGAGGCCACCACCCACCCGCAGAGGTCCCTCCTCATGCGCGCGCTGGGCAGCGGCGACCACGTGGAGCCGGATCTGTCGATCCGCGAAGTCCGCGCCGGCGACCGGTACTTGATCTGCTCGGACGGCCTCTCCGGAGTCGTGTCCCACCAGACCATGGAGGACACCCTCGCGTCCTACCAGGGCCCGCAGGAGACCGTGCAGGAGCTCATCCAGCTCGCGCTGCGCGGCGGCGGCCCCGACAACATCACGGTGATCGTCGCCGACGTCCTGGACATCGACAGCGGCGACACCCTCGCGGGCCAGCTGTCCGACACCCCCGTGGTGGTCGGCGCGGTCGCGGAGAACCAGCTCCAGTCGCAGGACGACGGCGCCATGCAGACGCCCGCGGGACGGGCCTCCGGGCTCGGCCGTCCGGTCCCGCCGCAGGCCCCGCACGGACAGGGTGGCGGCTTCGGCCCGCCCGGCAGCGGCGACACCACGGGATACGTCCCCGAGGGCAGCTTCGGGGCGTACGACGACGATGACTTCGTGAAGCCCGGCGGCGGCCGCAAGTGGCTCAAGAGATCGCTCTACGGAGTGCTCGCTCTCGCCGTCATCGGCGGCGGTCTCTACGGCGGCTACCGCTGGACGCAGACCCAGTACTACGTGGGCACGAAGGACGAGCACGTCGCGCTCTTCCGCGGCATCGACCAGGACCTGGCCTGGGTCAGCCTGTCGAAGGTCGAGAAGGACCACCCCGAAGTCGAACTCAAGTACCTGCCGCCGTACCAGCGCAAGCAGGTCGAGGGAACGATCCCCGAGGACAACCTCGACGACGCCAAGAGCAAGATCGAGGAGCTCGGCCTGCAGGCGTCCGCGTGCAAGAAGGACGCCGAGCGCCGCGAGGTCGAGCGCGAGAACAACGCCAAGACCGGTGAAGGCGAAGCGGGTGGCACGACCGGACTGCGCAAGGCGCCGACCCCGGACCCGACCACGCCCGGCCAGAACACCGAGAACAACAAGAACGACAAGAACAGCTCGACCGACAAGAACAAGTCCAAGACCGCACCGACTCCCACACCCGGCCCCAGCCTCTCCGAGGATGAGCAGAAGCTGGTCCCGCTGTGCGGTAAGCAGTAAGCAGCCGTTGGGGGCCTCTGCACGCCATGAGCAGTACTACACACACGTCGACGATCGGCGCGATCGGAGCGCCCAGCAGGCGCAACACCGAGCTCGCGCTGCTCGCGTTCGCGGTCGTCATTCCGCTGTTCGCCTACATGAACGTGGGCCTTGCCATCAGTGGCGAGCTGCCGTCCGGCATGCTCGGCTATGGCGTCGGCCTCGGGCTGCTCGCGGGAGTCGGCCATATTGTCGTACGCAAGTTCGCGGCGTACGCGGACCCGCTTCTCCTGCCGTTGGCCACGCTGCTGAACGGCCTCGGTCTCGTGGTCATCTGGCGGCTCGACCAGTCGGAGAAGCTGCAGGACCTCGCCAAGCTCCAGTTCGGAGCCTTCAGCCCCTACGCTCCAAAACAGCTCATGTACTCCGCGATCGGCATCGCCCTGTTCGTCGGAGTCCTGCTGTTGCTGAAGGATCACCGCATCCTGCAGCGCTACACGTACATCTCGATGGTCGGCTCCATCGTTCTGCTGCTCCTGCCGCTCGTACCCGGCATCGGCCAGAACATCAACGGCGCCAAGATCTGGATCCACATCGGCAGCTTCTCGATCCAGCCGGGCGAGTTCGCGAAGATCGTCATCGCGATCTTCTTCGCCGGCTATCTCATGGTGAAGCGTGATGCGCTGGCTCTGGCCAGCCGCCGCTTCATGGGTCTCTACCTGCCTCGTGGCCGTGACCTCGGCCCGATCATCGTCGTCTGGGCGATCTCGATCCTGATCCTGGTCTTCGAGACCGACCTCGGTACGTCGCTGCTGTTCTTCGGCATGTTCGTCGTGATGCTGTACGTCGCCACGGAGCGCACCAGCTGGATCGTCTTCGGTCTGCTGATGTCCGCGGTCGGCGCGGTCGGTGTGGCCACCTTCGAGCCGCACGTGCAGAAGCGTGTCGACGCGTGGCTGAACCCGTTCTCCGACGCCGTGATCGCCTCGACTGGCAGTGACCAGATCGCCCAGTCCCTGATGGCGTTCGGCTCCGGCGGCGTCCTCGGCACCGGCCTCGGCCAGGGCAACTCCGACCTCATCGGCTTCGCCGCCAACTCCGACTTCATCCTCGCCACCTACGGTGAGGAGCTCGGTCTGGCCGGGATCATGGCCGTCCTGCTGATCTACGGCCTGATCGTCGAGCGCGGCGTACGCACGGCACTCGCCGCCCGGGACCCGTTCGGCAAGCTCCTCGCGATCGGCCTCTCCGGCGCCTTCGCCATCCAGGTCTTCGTCGTCGCCGGCGGCGTCATGGGCCTGATCCCGCTGACGGGTATGACGATGCCCTTCCTGGCGTACGGCGGTTCCTCCGTCATCGCCAACTGGGCCCTGGTCGGCATCCTGATCCGGATCAGCGACACCGCCCGCCGCCCGGCCCCGGCCCCCGCCCCGAACCCCGACGCCGAAATGACCCAGGTGGTCCGACCGTGAACAAGCCCCTGCGCCGGATCGCGATCTTCTGCGGGCTGCTCGTCCTCGCCCTGCTCGCCCGGGACAACTGGCTCCAGTACGTCCAGGCGGACACGCTGGCCAAGCACGACAAGAACCGCCGCGTCACCATCGAGCGCTACTCCCAGCCGCGCGGCGACATCATCGTCGACGGCAAGCCCATCACCGGCTCCAAGGCCACCCCGGGCAGCGACCTGAAGTACAAGCGCACCTGGAAGAACGGGGAGATGTGGGCCCCCGTCACCGGTTACTCCTCGCAGCGCATCGGCGCCAGCCAGCTGGAGAACATCGACGACGGCATCCTCACCGGCAACGACGACCGGCTCTTCTTCCGCCGCACGCTCGACATGCTGACCGGCGAGAAGAAGGAGGGCGGCAATGTCGTCACGACCCTCAACTCCGCCGCGCAGAAGGCCGCGTACGAGGGCCTGAAGAGCAAGGGCAAGGGCGCCGTCGCCGCGATCGACCCGTCGACGGGCGCGATCCTGGCCCTGGCCTCCACGCCGTCGTACGACCCGGGTGACTTCGCCGGCAACACCAACGAAGAGGCCCAGAAGTTCCTTGACCTCGACAAGGACAAGGACAAGCCGCTGGTCAACCGCGCGCTGCGCGAGACCTACCCGCCCGGCTCCACCTTCAAGGTGGTCACGGCGGCGGCCGCCCTGGAGCACGGCCTCTACAACAACATCGACGAGAAGACGGACTCGCCGCTCCCGTGGACGATGCCGAACACCACCCAGCCGCTGAAGAATGAGGGCGACCTGCCCTGCAAGAACGCTTCGCTGCGTGAGGCGCTGCGGGTCTCCTGCAACACCGTCTTCGGCAAGATCGGCTCCGATCTCGGCAAGGACCAGATGCTGGAGACGGCGAAGAAGTTCGGCTTCAACGAGCAGCAGTTCGTGCCGGTCCGCTCCAACGCCTCCAACTTCCCCGAGGAGATGGACAAGCCGCAGACCGCGCTCTCCTCCATCGGCCAGTTCGAGACCGCCGCGACGCCCCTGCAGATGGCCATGGTCACCGCGGCGATCGCCAACGACGGCACGCTCATGGAGCCGTACATGGTCAGCGAGCTCCAGGCGCGCAATCTCGACGTCATCGAGAAGCACTCGCCCAAGGAGATGAGCGAGCCGCTCTCGAAGGAGAACGCCCAGAAGCTGCAGGAAATGATGGAGACGGTCGTCAAGACGGGAACCGGAACCAGGGCGCAGATCCCCGGCGTCACCATCGGAGGCAAGACGGGTACGGCGCAGCACGGCGTCGCGAACAGCGAGAACCCGTACGCCTGGTTCATCTCGTACGCGAAGACGGACTCCGGTTCGCCGGTGGCCGTCGCCGTGGTGGTCGAGGACAGCGACGCCGACCGGGGCGACATCTCCGGTGGCGGGCTCGCGGCGCCCATCGCCAAGGACGTGATGAAGGCAGTCATCGAAAGCAAGAAGTGACCCCCGTCACGGCCCCTCCACATCGGTGCACGTTGCGGTACCGGTCCGGTATCGGGTGACGGTCGCGGCCGGGTCACGCAAGTGGAGCCGGGTACCGTATGCCCGGACAGCACACCGCCGGACCACACAACGGTGCGGTCGGGACCGACGGAGAGGGCTGGAATAGCTATGGAAGAGCCGCGTCGCCTCGGCGGCCGGTACGAGCTGGGCCAGGTGCTCGGCCGCGGCGGGATGGCGGAGGTCTACCTCGCGCACGACACCCGTCTCGGTCGCACCGTGGCGGTGAAGACGCTGCGCGTGGACCTCGCCCGCGACCCGTCGTTCCAGGCCCGGTTCCGCCGTGAGGCCCAGTCGGCCGCCTCGCTGAACCACCCGGCGATCGTCGCGGTCTACGACACCGGCGAGGACTACGTGGACGGGGTCTCCATCCCGTACATCGTGATGGAGTACGTCGACGGTTCCACACTGCGCGAGCTGCTGCACTCCGGCCGCAAGCTGCTGCCGGAGCGGGCCATGGAGATGACGATCGGCATCCTCCAGGCCCTGGAGTACTCGCACCGCAACGGCATCGTGCACCGCGACATCAAGCCCGCGAACGTCATGCTGACGCGCAACGGCCAGGTCAAGGTCATGGACTTCGGCATCGCCCGCGCCATGGGCGACTCCGGCATGACGATGACGCAGACCTCCGCGGTCATCGGCACGGCGCAGTACCTCTCGCCGGAGCAGGCCAAGGGCGAGCAGGTCGACGCCCGCTCGGACCTCTACTCCACCGGCTGCCTCCTCTACGAGCTGCTCACCGTCCGGCCGCCCTTCGTGGGCGACTCCCCGGTCGCGGTGGCCTATCAGCACGTGCGCGAGGAGCCGCAGGCCCCCAGCGTCTTCGACAACGAGATCACGCCCGAGATGGACGCGATCGTCCTCAAGGCGCTCACGAAGGACCCTGACTACCGCTACCAGTCGGCCGACGACATGCGCGCCGACATCGAGGCCTGCCTCGACGGCCAGCCCGTCGCGGCGACGGCGGCCATGGGCGCGGTCGGCTACGGCGGTACCGACGGCTACGGAGCCGACCAGCAGACCGCGATGCTCCGCCCGCAGAACGGCGGAGGCCAGACGTCCATGCTCCCGCCGGTCAACCCGGACGACGGGGGCTACGGCTACGACGAGGGCCGCGGCCGCCGCCAGAAGAAGAACAACACGTCGACGTGGCTGCTCGTCATCGCGGGCATCCTGGTCCTGGTGGGCGCGATCCTCATCGGGAAGTACACCTTCGGCGGGGACGGCGGGGGCGACAGCACGATCTCGGCCCCGAAGCTCGTCGGCGAGTCCGAGGCCGAGGCCAAGAGGTCGGCCACGAACGTCGGCCTGAAGTTTGAGGTCGGTGAGCGCAAGGCGTGCGCGAAGTACCCGAAGGGTGACGTCTGCTCCCAGGACCCCGGGGTGAACGCCGACGTCAAGAAGGGCGACACCATCACGGTGACGGTCTCGACGGGCACGCCGAAGATCATGGTCCCTGACGTGCAGGGCCTCAGCTACGAAGAGGCCGAGAAGCTGCTCAACGACAAGGGCTTCACGAACGTCAAGAGGACGTCGGAGGAGTCCGACAGGACCCCCGGCAAGGTCATCAGCCAGGACCCGGCGGGCGACACGAAGGCGGAGAAGAGCGAGACCATCACGCTCACCGTCGCCAAGGAGAAGAAGCAGGAGACCGTCCCTGACGTCGTCGGCCTCGATTACGAAGCCGCCGCGAAGCGGATCACGGACAGCGGCTTCACTCCCGCCCGCCAGGACGTCGCCAGCGAGGACGTCGACGAGGGCAAGGTCATCAAGACCACGCCGACCGCCGGCACGCCCACCGACCCCGGCTCCACGGTCAACGTCCAGGTGGCCAAGGAAGCCGAGGAGGCCACCACCGTGCCGCCCCTCACCGGCCAGAAGCTGAAGGACGCCCGGAAGGCCATCGAGGACGCGGGTCTGTCGGTCGGCACCATCACAGGGCCGCAGGACGACGACGCCCTCGTGGTCCTGTCCACGCCGAACGCCGGTCAGGAGGCGGAGCCCGGCACCGCGGTCAACCTGACCACCGCGGGCGGCGGCGGAGACAACGGCAACAACGGTGGCGGCGGGAACGGCGGATTCGGCGGCATCATCGGCGGCATGGCCAACCGCGACGACCGCGACCACCACGGCAACCGGGACGACCCCTGGCGGGACTGATTCCCGAGTGACCCACACGCAGAAGCCCCGGTACCGCTCAGCGGTACCGGGGCTTCTGCGTGGTGGCTTCGGCGTGAGTGCTTCGGCGTGTGGCCTCGGCGTGTGGCCTCGGCGTGTGGCTTCGGCTGTGGGACTACTTCAGCTCCGCCGGCGGCGTCCGCTTGTCGTCGACCTTCTCGATCCGTTCCAGCTCGCCCCACACCACGTACCGGTAGCGCGACGTGTAGACGGGCGTGCACGTCGTCAGCGTGATGTAGCGGCCCGGCTTCTTCGCGCCGGATTCCTTCGGGACGGGGTCAAGGACCTTCACGTTGTACTTCGAGGTCGAGGGCAGCGACTTGTACACCTTGTAGACGTACCACTTGTCCCTGGACTCGTAGACGATCGCGTCGCCCTTCTTGATCTTGTCGATCTTGTGGAACTTCGCCCCGTGCCCGTCGCGGTGCGCGGCCAGCGAGAAGTTGCCCTTCTTGTCCTCGGGGAGGGCCGACTTGACCGGGTCCTTGTAGTAGCCGGCGACGCCGTCGTTGAGGACCTTTCCGCTGGTGCCCGCCTTGACGAGGATCTCGCCGTTGCCCATCGCGGGTACGTGGAGGAAACCGATGCCGCCCTTGGTGTCGAGGCCGCCCGGACCGCCCCGGCCGTCCGCCCAGTGGTCGCGCACCTTGTCGCCCTGCTTGTGCGCCTCGCGGTCCGCTATGACGTTCGTCCACCACAGCGAGTAGACGACGAAGAGGCCGAGCACGAGGCCCGCGGTGATGAGGAGTTCACCGAAGACGCTGACCACCGTGGCGACGGGGCCGCGGCCGCGCCGCCGTGGTGCTGCGGGAGCGGGAGAGGCAGCGGGCTCCTCGGCCTGCTTCTCGTCGTCGGTCGTGGCTGCCACTGGATCTGCCCCGTTCTCACCGTTCTAGTTCACGAGCGCGCTCGGTTTTCCCTTGTCGCGCGGTCGCTCCTCGACCATCTTGCCCCAGACGATCATTCGATACTTACTCGTGAATTCCGGGGTACAGGTGGTCAGTGTGATGTACCGGCCGGGTTTGGTGAAGCCCGAACCCGGCGGTACGGGTCCGATCACACTCGTGTTGCTGGGCGCGGTCTGCGGCAGGATGCTCGCCATCTTGTAGACGAAGTACTTGTCCTGCGTCTCCACGACGATGGGGTCGCCCGGCTCCAGGCGGTTGATGTAGCGGAACGGCTCGCCGTGGGTGTTGCGGTGGCCCGCGACCGCGAAGTTGCCCGTCCTCGCGTCCGGCATCGCGGTCTTGGTGGCACCTTCGTTGTAGTGCCCGACCATGCCGCGGTCGAGGACCTTCTGCTTGTCGATGCCCTCGGCGACCGGCACGACGACGTCGAGGCGGGGAATATGCAGCAGCGCGAAGCCCTGGCCCGGCTCGAAGGTGCCGGGCTTGCCCTTGCCCTTGGCCCAGCTCTCCTGGAGGTCGTGCGCGGCGCCGTCCGCCTGCTGCTGGGCACGGATGTTCGTCCACCACAGCTGGTACGTGACGAACAGGAGCATCAGGACGCCGACGGTGATGAAGACTTCGCCGAGCCCCCGGCTGATCACCGCTCCCGGCGACGGCCTGCGGGCCCGCTCCGCACGACGGGCCTCGAGGCGGGAGAGGGGGGCGCCCTGGCGGGGTTCCACGGGGCGCTTACCGCCCTTCTTGGCGGCCTTGCGGCGGGCGGCCCTGCCCTCCGTGGGACGCTCGGGCTCCGGTGCAGCTATTCGCCGCGTGTCAGCGGTCCGCAGCCCCACCGTCTCGTCGTCCTGGACCGGCTCGTACGAGGGCGCGGGCCGCTCGGGGGCGTACGCGCCGTACAGCTCCTCGTACGTGGGCTCACGCTGTGGCTCCGGCTCCGGCTCCGACTCCGGTCGAGGCTCAGGCTGCGCCCCCTGGGGTGCCGAGGGTTCCGCAGGCGCGCTGCGGAACCACGGAGAGGGGTGCTGCCCCGGGAGCGGGCCCGTCAGCGGGTCGTACGACTCTCCGGAAGGGTCGTACGAGTCTCCGGAAGAGCCGCGCTCGGGGCCCAACGCCGTCACGCCGAGGCCCGGCCCACCACCGGGGCCAGCCCACTCGATCGCCCGACGGCTCCGGTGTCGCCGCACTCCGCCAGCCAGTTGGCGAGCATGAGGTGGCCGTGCTCGGTGAGGACCGACTCCGGATGGAACTGCACGCCTTCGACGGCGTGTTCACGGTGGCGCAGACCCATGATGATGCCGTCCTCCGTACGCGCGGTGACCTCCAGCTCCGCCGGGACGGTGGCGGGCTCGGCGGCCAGCGAGTGATAGCGGGTCGCGGTGAACGGGGACGGCAGGCCCGCGAAGACGCCCTTGCCCTCGTGGCGGACGAGCGAGGTCTTGCCGTGCAGGAGCTCCGGGGCGCGGTCCACCACTCCGCCGTACGCCACGGCCATCGACTGCATGCCGAGGCAGACGCCGAACACGGGCACGCCGGTGGCGGCGCAGTGCCGCACCATCTCGACGCAGACGCCCGCCTGTTCCGGGGTGCCGGGGCCCGGCGACAGCAGAACGCCGTCGAAGCCGTCCTGCGCGTGCCGCAGCTCGACCTCGTCGTTGCGCAGCACCTCGCACTCGGCACCCAGCTGGTACAGGTACTGGACGAGGTTGAAGACGAAGCTGTCGTAGTTGTCGACGACGAGGACGCGGGTGCGGCTGCGGGCGCCGCCTGCGGTGCTCACTGGCCGTCCACGGTGACGTCGTTGAAGGGCAGCAGAGGCTCGGCCCACGGGAAGACGTACTGGAACAGCAGATAGACCACCGCGAAGACGAGCACCAGGGAAATCAGCGCCCTCACCCATGCGTTTCCCGGCAGATGTCGCCAGATCCAGCCGTACATGCCGTCCCTTCCGTCACGTACGGCCAGGCCTGACTCGCCGTACCGCACCAGACTAACGGCGCAGTGCCTCAGGTTTCCCGGCCTCCACGGGCTGGGTGGCGTCCAGATGCGCCCAGGCGATCAGCCGGTGACTGTGGCCCCACTCTGGTTCACAGGTCGTAAGCGTGAGGTAACGGCCCGGGCCGTCATAACCGGATTTGCGCGGTACCGGATCAATGACGTCGATGTCGCTCGGGAGCGTCTTGTAGGGCTTTTTGTCGATGCGGTACGTGAACCAGGTCGCGCCGTCGGTCAGGACGACGGCGTCGCCGGGGCGCAGTTCCGGGAAGTCCTTGAAGGGGTCTCCGTAGGTGCGGCGGTGGCCCGCCACGGAGAAGTTGCCCTTCTGGCCGAGCCGGGCGGTGGAGGCGTAATGGCCGAGGCCCTTCTTGAGGACGTCGGTGCCGGTGCCGTGGAGCACGGGCTTGTTCCACGTGAAACCGAACCGCGGGATGTACATGACGGCGAAGGCCTTGCCGTCCTTGTAGGGGGCGGGCGCCTGCGGCGAGGTCTCGGCCGGCTCGTCGTCCGTCCCCGCCGAGACCGCGCCCTGTGCCCACCGGTCCTGCAGCTTGTCGATCTGGCTGTCCATGGCGTTGTCGGCCTTCACGCCGGTCCAGAACAGGACGTACGCGACAAAGAGCACGATCAACGTGCCGACGGTGATGCACAGTTCGCTGAACGTCCTGACCATCACCCGCACGGACACAGGACCCCCCAGAGGCGGCTACTCCACGGTCATTGCACAGTCACTCCACCGGCTTCGCGTGGTGGAGATCCACTGTGCCCGAGTAGCCGGGAAGAGTCACCGCCCCGTCGTCGTCCACTTTCCAGCCGAGTCCGTACGCGTTGACGTACAGCATGTAGTTCTGGATCTCGGGAGACGCCGAGAGCGCGGTCCTGAGCTTGTCGGGGTCGCCGACCGCGGTCACCTTGTACGGCGGGGAGTAGACGCGGCCCTGGAGGATCAGGGTGTTGCCGACGCAGCGCACGGCGCTGGTGGAGATCAGGCGCTGGTCCATGACCTTGATGCCCTCGGCGCCGCCCTGCCAGAGGGCGTTGACCACGGCTTGCAGGTCCTGCTGGTGGATGACCAGGTCGTTGGGCTGGGGCTCGGGGTAGCCGGGGAGCTTGGCGGTGGCGTTGGGCGGGGCGTCGGCGAGGGTGACCGTGATCGCCTTTCCGCTGAGCTGCTTGGTGCCGGCGTTCTCCTCCAGCGCCTTGAGCCGTGCGTCGTCCGCCTTGGTGCCGCCGCCGTCGCGCTGGGCGAGCGATTCGACGTCGTCGCGCAGGGCGCCGTTGGACTCGTCGAGCTTGCCGTTCTTGTGGCTGCGCTCCTGAATGAGGTCGGAGAGTTTCAGCAGGGAGGCATCGGTACGGATGTTGGTGCCCTTGGCCGTGTTGAAACTGGTGAAGAAGAGCAGTCCGGCGAGTGCGAATACAGCACCCGTAAGCACCCGAACCGGACGCCATCGGGGGCGACGACCGGCACCTTTGTGAGGGTCGGCAGAATTGCTCAACGTACCCTTATCTCCTTCAGCGCCTTGGAAGCACTACGCTAACGGACGCCCGGGGGAGGCTTCAGCTCCTCGCAGTGCCCAGCCCGGCGCCAGACCACAGTTACCTGCGCGGCCACGCAGCGCATCGACAGGAGAGACCCTCGTGCCGAAGTCACGTATCCGCAAGAAGGCTGACGACTACACGCCGCCCGCCAAGAAGGCGACGACCATCAAGCTGACGAATCGCAGCTGGGTGGCTCCGGTGATGCTGGCGATGTTCCTCATCGGACTCGCCTGGATCGTCGTCTTCTATGTCACGGACGGCAAGCTTCCGATCGACCCGCTGGGCAACTGGAACATCGTGGTCGGCTTCGGCTTCATCGCGGCGGGATTCGGCGTCTCCACGCAGTGGAAGTAGCGGGTCGGCCAGGGGAAGCAGCGAGCCGAAAGCAAGCCTTCCCCTGAGTTATCCACAGCGCTATCCACATGCGTGGAAAAAGACTGAAGATCTGTGGATAACCCTCGGCCGGTTGACACCGGTGTGACTGACCCACCGGGGTCCCCCGCGCCGCTCGCCCCTTGTCCTTCCTGGGGAAACCCAGGTCAGCGACAAGGGGCACGGTTGTTCCCCACAGCATGCACAAGATCGGGCACACGCTGTGGACAACCCGGTACGTCAGGTGAGCTCCGCGGTCCGTACGAGGACCATGACCACAGTCGCGACGAGCACCAGCGCACAGCTCCCGTACTGGATCAGGTTCCGTCGCTCGCGGGGCGCGTGGACCATCGCGTAACCGACGATGACGCCCCCGACGAGCCCGCCGACATGCGCCTGCCAGGCGATGTTGGGCCACCAGAAGGTGATCACCATGTTGATCGCCAGCAGCGCGATCACGGGCCGCATGTCGTAGTTCAGGCGCCTCATCAGGATGGCGGTCGCACCGAACAGACCGAAGATGGCGCCGGACGCCCCGACCGAGGGCCTGAACGGCTCCTCGAGGAGATACGTCAGCGCACTGCCCGCGAGGCCCGACGCGACGTAGAGCGCGAGGTAGCGGACGCGACCGAGGGCGGCTTCGAGCGGGCCGCCGATCCACCACAGGCTGAGCATGTTGAAGGCGATGTGCATGTAACTGCTGTGCAGGAACATCGCCGTCACCAGGCGGTACCACTGGCCCTCGGCGACGCCCTCGACCGTGCCGAACTCCGGGACGAAGGCACGCCCCAGCAGATCGAACCGGTCGGTGAAGCGGTCCCCCACCACCAGCTGCACCAGGAACAGGGCGAGGTTCAGCCCGACCAGGGCCTTGGTCACCAGGCGCGGGTCGGCGGTGACCGCGCCGCCCGCGACCGTGCGCGGCTGGGTCGCCGACGGGGAGTGGCCCGTGCCCGAACCCTCGCGGACGCACTCGGGGCACTGGAAGCCGACCGAGGCACTGATCATGCACTCGGGGCAGATGGGGCGCTCGCAGCGCGTGCAGGTGATACCGGTCTCACGGTCCGGATGCCGGTAGCAGCCGGGGAGGCCCGACGCGCCCTGTGGCTCCTGCGGGCTGCCTGGCGCCTGGTCCATGGGGTCCCCTCAATCTCCGTACGAAGGCACTGTGACGGCACACGTGGCAACGCGCCGCCCCGCCCTTCCTCTACGGACGGGCGGGGCGGTTTGGTTCCCTCGCGCATACGCGCGGTGCGCGCGGTACGCGTGGATCAGGCGTCGCGGGTCTCGATGACCACGGACTCGATGACCACGTCGTTGACCGGGCGGTCGGTGCGCGGGTTGGTCTGCACGGCCGCGATGGCGTCCACGACCTTCTTACCGGCGTCGTTGGCGACCTCGCCGAAGATCGTGTGCTTGCGGGTCAGCCACGCCGTCGGCGAGACAGTCACGAAGAACTGCGAGCCGTTGGTGCCCGGGCCGGCGTTGGCCATCGCCAGGAGGTAGGGCTTGTCGAAGGCGAGGTCGGGGTGGAACTCGTCCTCGAACTCGTAGCCCGGGCCGCCCGTGCCGTTGCCCAGCGGGTCACCGCCCTGGATCATGAAACCGCTGATCACGCGGTGGAAGACCGTTCCGTCGTACAGCCGGTCCGTGGTCTTCTTGCCGGTCTGCGGGTGAACCCACTCGCGCTCGCCCTGAGCGAGCTCAACAAAGTTCTTGACCGTCTTGGGCGCGTGGTTCGGCAGGAGCCGGACCTCGATGTCGCCCTGGTTGGTCTTCAGGGTGGCGTAAAGCTGCTCAGCCACGATCTGCCTTCCGTTGTCTTCTGTGACACCCCGATCCTCGCACGGACCGGATTGGGACGAGTAGCCACCGAGTGGGCGCGCGTCGAAGCGATCCGTGGCATTGTCGGCCGAGAGCTCTTCTTGCACCAATTGGATCGAATTGACTGGCCGGTGTCAGCTCCTGTGACCCGGATGCCCGCCCTCGCATGCCTTGGAGCGTTCCGAAAGGCATGATCGTTGAAAGGGTGGAAAGGTGACATACGTATACGCCACCGAGGAGGAGGATCCCGTGACCCGCATCGACAGCGTGCGCGCCGCGACCGGCTCTGCCAAGGACAGCGTGCGTCACGCCGCGGACGCGGTGGCGCCTTACGCCGACACGGCCAAGGACCGGGCCACCCACTACGCCCACGAAGCGCGCGTACGGCTCGCGCCCAAGATGTCGCTTGCCGCACAGCAGGCTGCTGATGCCGCCCAGCAGGCCGCCGTGCAAGCCCGTGTCCAGTACAGCGCCCACGTCGCCCCCCGTGTCGAGCAGGCCCGCACCCATGTGCCGCCGAAGGTCGACCACGCCGCGCATGAAGCCGCCGTCCGCACCCGCAAGGCCGCCCGTCAGGCCGCCGACTACTCCAGGCCCCGCATCGAGCACGCGGTCGCGGCCGCGCAGCCCGTCCGCGACGAGGCCACGTCCCGTGGCACGGCGGCGCTCGCCGCGCTGCGCGGTCAGGTCTCCGCGAAGGAGATCCAGCGTCTGGCCCGCAAGCACCAGCGCCGGGCCAGGGCCGGCCGGCTCGCCAAGCGCCTCGCCGTGGTCGGCATCCTCGCGGGCGGCGCGGTCGCCGCCTGGAAGTGGTGGGACAAGCAGGCCAACCCGGACTGGCTCGTCGAGCCGCCCGCGGCCACGGAGGTCCGGGACAGCACGCCGCTGACCTCCGTCGACGGCAGTGGCCAAGCAGCCCTCGACCCCGAGGTCCAGGCCAAGCAGGCCGAAGCGGAAGCCGAGGCCGAGGCCAAGAACGCCAAGGACCAAGGCAAGCGGAACTGACACACGCCGGTACGTAGACAGCGGACCCGCACGCAGCAGGACACCGTGGGGCGGGGACCATCCGGTCTCCCGCCCCGCGGTGTTTCACGTGAAACAACGAACCACTCCGCCCCGCGCCACCCGCACCCGCCGGGTTGGTGCACGCCGGAACGGGAACTGCATCTGGCATGGCTGCGAACGAAAGCTTGAACCACGACGAAGCCCCCGTACTGGAGGCCCTGGAGCGGTACCACGAAGCCGACGAGCTCGCCTTCACACCGCCCGGCCACAAGCAGGCCCGCGGCGCCGACCCCCGGGTCACCAAGGTGCTCGGGGAGGCCGTGTTCTACGGTGACGTACTCGCCAGCGGCGGGCTCGACGACCGGCTCAGCCGTCAGCACATCCTGGAGCGCGCCCAGCAGTTGATGGCGGACGCGGTGCACGCCGAGCACACGTTCTTCTCCACATGCGGCAGCTCCCTGTCGGTCAAGGCGGCCATGCTGACGGTGACTTCGCCGCACCGCCGCCTCCTGGTCGGACGCGACGCCCACAAGTCCGTCATCGCGGGCCTGATCCTGTCGGGCGTCGAGCCGGTCTGGGTGAGCCCCGCCTGGGACCCCGAACGTCACCTCGCCCATCCACCCACGGCCGAGTCGTTCGAGGAGGCCTTCGAGGCCCACCCCGACGCCGACGGCGCCCTGGTCACCAGCCCCACGCCCTACGGATCCGCCGCCGACCTGAACGGCATCGCCGACGTGTGCCACCGGCGCGGAAAGCCCCTGATCGTCGACGAGGCCTGGGGCGCCCACCTGCCCTTCCACGACAAACTGCCGACCTGGGCGATGGACGCCGGCGCGGACATCTGCGTGACCAGCGTCCACAAGATGGGGAGCGGCCTCGAACAGGGCTCGGTCTTCCACCTCCAGGGCGACCTCATCGACCCCGCCTCCCTCGCCTCCCGGGCCGACCTGCTCGGCACCACCAGCCCTTCGGTCCTGCTCTACGCGGGACTGGACGGCTGGCGCCGACAGATGGTCCAGCACGGGGAGCGGCTCCTCGGCGACGCCCTCCAGCTGGCCGCTCGCACCCGTGCGGCGATCGGGGACATCGAGGGCCTGCACGTCGACGACGCCGAGGACTACTGCGGGCCCGGGCGGGCGGCCGATCTCGACCCGCTGCCCGTCGTGATCGACATCTCCGCGCTGGGGACCACCGGATACCGCGCGGCCGACTGGCTGCGCACCCGGCACCACCTCGACATGCACCTCTTCGACCACCGCCGGCTCAGCGCCCAGCTCACCTACGCCGACGACGAATCCACCGTCGGCCGCCTGATCGACGCGCTGCGTGATCTGTCCGCGCACTCCGCCGACCTGGCCGACGTGCCGGGAGTCGACGTGCCCACCCCCGCCGACCTGCGCATGGAGCAAGCGTCGCTGCCGCGTGACGCCTACTTCGCCCACCTCGAGGACGTGCCCGTGGAGGAGGCGGCGGGACGCGTCGCCGCGGAGATGATCACCCCGTACCCGCCCGGCATTCCCGTGGTCCTGCCCGGCGAGCGCCTGACGGAACCCGTCCTGAACTATTTGCGTTCAGGCGTACGTGCCGGCATGAACCTCCCCGACGCCGCGGACAGCTCGCTGACCACCGTCCGCGTCAGCGCCTGACATGGGTACGGACGAGGACATCGGGGCCTTCACCGCGCTCACGGACCCTTCCGTGTACGTGGTCACCGCGGCGGCGGACGGACAGCGCGCGGGCTGCCTGGTCGGCTTCGCGAGCCAGTGCTCCCTCCAGCCCGCCCGGTTCGCCGTATGGCTCTCCAAGGCCAACCACACGTACCGCGTCGCCCGGACGGCACAGCACCTCGCGGTCCACCTGCTGCCGCGGCACCGGCACGACCTCGCCGAGCGCTTCGGGGCCCTCTGCAGCGACCGGACCGACAAGTTCGCCGACCTGCCCTGGCACGAGGGGCCGGAAGGCACGGTCATCCTCTCCGACGCGCTCGCCTGGTTCGTCGGAGACATCCACGACCGGTTCGACGGGGGCGACCACGTCGCTTTCCTGCTCGACCCCGTCGCCGCTCACACCGCGCCCGCCGACGACGAACAGCCCCCGCACCCGCTCACCCTGCACGACGCGAGCGACATCACCGCCGGGCACCCCGGCTGACGCCCACCGTGGCTCCCGGGCTCGGCGCCGGGTGGGCGAACAGCCGGCCGAGGTGTGCGCGCAGGATGTCCGTAGCGGCGTCCGCACCACGCTGGCCGACCAGGACACTGGTGCCCAGGCCGTGGCTGAGGGACAGCAGATGGGCGGCTTCGGAGGCCGCGTTCCGCAGCGGGTCCAGGATGCCGTCCCGCCGGGCCTGCTCCAGCACTTCGGTCAGCTGCCGCTCCAGGCGGTCGGGCCCGGCGACGAAGGGCTGTGCGGCCAGGTCCGGGTCGGTCATCGCGAGGACCGCGTAGGAGGTCCACACCGTTACGGAGCCTTGGCCACCGGCATCGCCTTCCTGCCTCACACCCTGGTCGGCGTCGCCGGCGCCCGCCTGGCCCCGGCCGTCATGCGCCGTACCG
The DNA here is from genome assembly GCF_040683555.1 of Streptomyces sp. NPDC093510. Lineage (NCBI taxonomy): Bacteria > Bacillati > Actinomycetota > Actinomycetes > Kitasatosporales > Streptomycetaceae > Streptomyces > Streptomyces sp. NPDC093510. The sequence continues at coordinate 128,067 of NZ_JBFBEE010000015.1, read as the reverse complement.
GTGCCCGCGCCCTGATCGTTTCGGCCGCGTCGCTGTCCGCCGCGGGGTTCGTGTGGCAGAGCCTGATCGACGCCGACAGCACCTACTGGGAGGGGCTGCTGGGTCCCGCGGTCGTGATGTCGGCCGGAATGGGGCTGCTGATCACGCCGATCACCACCACCGTCACCTCCGGCATCGCCGAACAGGACGCGGGCGCGGCCTCGGGTCTCATGAACGCCACCCGTCAGATCGGCGGCGCCATCGGCCTGGCCGCCCTGCTCACCCCCGCCGCCACGGCCTCCGGCACCTCCACCGCGGGTGCCTACCGCACGGTGTTCCTGGCCATCGCGGCCGTGTGCGCGGCCGTCGCCGCACTCGCCTTCACCCTGCCCGCCCCACCGAGGACGGAGCAGCCCCGCCGAGGACGGAGCAGCCCCGAGGACGGAACGGCCCCAGCCGCCCCCTGAAGGCCCCCAGGCATACGGAAAAGCCCCTCTGACCAGCGTTTCCGCGGCCGGAGGGGCTTTCCTGATGTGGAGCCTAGGGGAGTCGAACCCCTGACATCTGCCATGCAAAGACAGCGCTCTACCAACTGAGCTAAGGCCCCGCTTGCGATACGTCGAACCGGAAGAACCACGTCCCGGCGTGCATCGCAGACCAGAGTACCGGGTCACCCCCCGGATTCCGCAAAAGGATTGGGGGTCCCGGTCCACGACCACGCTCCGTAAGATGCTCGACGTGGTTCGCGGCAGCGAACCGCGGTCTTAGGGGAAGCGATGGGGAGACGCAATGGACGCCGCACAGCAGGACACCACCGCGAGAGCACGAGAGCTCCAGCGGAACTGGTACGGAGAGCCGCTGGGGGCGCTCTTCCGTCGCCTCATCGATGATCTCGGACTGAACCAGGCCCGCCTCGCCGGAGTCCTCGGCCTGTCCGCGCCCATGCTGTCCCAGCTGATGAGCGGCCAGCGCGCCAAGATCGGCAACCCCGCCGTCGTCCAGCGCGTCCAGCTCCTCCAGGAGCTGGCGGGCCAGGTCGCGGACGGCAGCGTCAGCGCCGCGGAGGCCACCGACCGCATGGACGAGATCAAGAAGTCCCAGGGCGGCTCCGTCCTCACCAACACCTCGCAGACGGCGACCAGTTCGGGCGCGCCCACGGTGAAGCGCGTGGTGCGCGAGATCCAGTCACTGCTGCGCTCCGTCGCGGCAGCCGGCGACATCATCGATGCCGCCGACTCCCTCGCCCCGACCCACCCGGAACTGGCAGAGTTCCTCCGGGTGTACGGCGCCGGGCGCACCGCGGACGCGGTCGCCCACTACGAGGCGCACCAGAGCTGAGCCGTCGACCGGGCCGCCGCGCGCGGCCCGGAAGGGGAGCGGAGCGCGACCATGGGTGAGGTCTTCGCCGGCCGGTACGAACTGGTCGACCCGATCGGACACGGGGGAGTCGGAGCGGTCTGGCGCGCCTGGGACCACCGGCGCCACCGGTACGTGGCGGCCAAGGTCCTTCAACAGAGCGACGCGCACTCCCTGTTGAGGTTCGTACGGGAGCAGGCCCTGCGGATCGACCACCCCCATGTGCTCGCGCCCGCCAGCTGGGCCGCCGACGACGACAAGGTCCTTTTCACCATGGACCTGATCGGCGGCGGCTCGCTGGCGCACGTGATCGGTGACTACGGTCCGCTGCCGGCCCGCTTCGTCTGCGCCCTCCTGGACCAGCTCCTCTCCGGCCTCGCGGCCGTCCACGCCGAAGGCGTCGTCCACCGTGACATCAAGCCCGCCAACATCCTGCTGGAAGCCACCGGTGCCGGTCGCCCGCATCTGCGCCTGTCCGACTTCGGCATCTCGATGCGTAAGGGCGAGCCCCGGCTGACCGAGACGGACTACGTCGTCGGGACGCCCGGTTACTTCGCCCCTGAGCAAATGCTGGGCGCCGAGCCGGACTTCACCGCCGACCTCTTCGCCGTCGGCCTGGTGGCCCTGTACCTCCTGGAAGGCGCCAAGCCGGACGCCAAGGCTCTGATCGAGTACTTCGCCGAGCACGGCACGCCACCGGCCCCCAAAGGCATCCCCGAGCCCCTCTGGCAGGTCATCGCCACTCTTCTCCAGCCAGATCCCCAGACGCGGTTCCGTACCGCCACGGGTGCGCGCAAGGCACTCGCTTCCGCCGCGGAGATGCTGCCCGAGCCCGGCCCGGACGACGAGCTCATCGAGATCTTCGATCAATTACCGCCTCTGCCCATCGGTTTCGGTCCCGAAGGGCCTCTCTCTACGTCGCGTCCTGGCCCCGCACCTCGCCATGCGCGCCCCGCTCGTGGACCCACGACACCGGGCACGGCCTCGACGCCCACTCCTGCTCCGAGCCCGACTCCTGCTCCGGGCTCGACGCCTACTCCGGGCTCGACGCCTACTCCGCATTCCGCGCCCCGGCTGCCCCCGGCACCGCCTCCGGCCCCCGCGCCGCCGACGGGTCCGCCCCCCGCCCCAGGTCAGTCCCCGGCGCCGACGCCGTACGTCGCGTCACCCGCGGGCAGCGGCACCTATCACGTGCCGCCTCCCGTCCAACCCCTCCCGCCGTCCCAGCCTCCTCAGCCACCCCAGCCGTCCACTCCCCCCACTCCCCCCACTCCGATGCCTCTACGGACAGCTGCGCCCGAACCCACGTACGTGCCCTCCCTACAGCCGCACACTCACCACGTCGCACCCGCACCCGCAGCCGCCCCCGCGCCCCACGACCCCGCACAGGCCGTGACGTCCTCGGTGTCCCGCACCCACGCTCCAGTTCTCCAGCCCCAGACTGCGGCTTCCCCCGCCCCACTGAAGCGTCCCGGGCCGCCCGCGAAGGTGGCGGTCCCGATGCTGCTCATGGCGCTGGCCTGCTTCACGGTCGGCGTCTGGGCGCTCCTGCAGCTCTGACAGTTCTGCGGGTCTGCGGGTCTGTGGGTCTGCGGGTCTGCGGGTCTGTGGGTCGTGACGGCTCAGGGGAAGTGCGGCCGCCCGCCTCACCACCCCCGCGGCGGACCGAACTGCGCGGCCGCGTCCCCCGCCCTGCGCCGCGCGATCAGCGTCCACAAGCCGAGGATCCCCAGCAGCACCACCCCGGACCCGATGCCCCCGGCGGCAACCACCACCATCAGCTCGTCGTCGTCCCCACCGGAACTCGCGCCGCCCCCGCCCGCGGCCGTATCCCCACGCTTCGCGGCCTCCGTGTCCCGTTCCGTGACGCCGAAGTTCTCGGCGGGCTCGGGTGTTCCCGCGTACGAAGGGCCCTGGCGCGGCGATCCATCGACGTCCACCCGCAACGTCAGTTCCAGCTGGGCGTCCCCGAACTTCTCCGCGACGTCCCGACTGAGGTGGACCGACAGGTAGTACCAACCGGCGAACCTCATCGCGGCGATCTCGTCGGTGAGGGCAAAACGGTTCTCGTACGCGACCGGCGGCAGCGGCTCCAGAAGTGTCGACTTCTGCTTGCCGTCGTACGCCGAATCGACGTCGTCGACCTGGGCGCGCACGGGGTTGGCCAGCGACATCACCAAGGCGGACGAGACGTACCCCGTGCCCCGAGCCGTCCCGCGCCCCGCACCACCCGAACCACCAGCACCACCGACACCACCGCCCGAACTCCCGAGCTCGGCGGCGACCGAAAGCTGCTGCCCCCAGTCGACCGGCACGCGGTAGAAGAGGGTCTCTCCGGGCACGATGTCGGCCCCCCACACCCCGTTCTCCAGTCCCCGCGCCTTGTTGAAGCTCGAGCCGCCCTCGCGCTGCTTCCGCTCCCCCGACGGCAGTACGGGAGCCGCGGAGTTCCAGGACTCCGGCGGCACCGTCGGGCTTTCCGCCCGCAGCGCGGGTTCTGACGCGACGTGAAGTTCCAGGTCCCAGTCCTCCAGAGCGGGACTGGAGGCCCTGGTTCGCTCCACGACCACGTAATACGTACCGGCCCCCGTACAACTCTTCTCGTCGGGTCCGACCCTGCGCGCCGCCGTGGCCGTGATCGGGCGGGGGCTCTCCGAAGAGCCGAACCGTGCCTTTTCCGCCTCCAGGGGGCTGCAGTTGTTGCCGTCGGCGTCCTGTACGGACACCTCGAGGCCGTCCGCGTAGGAGACCTTGCTTTCGGGCTTCGGAACGGCGGTGCCCGAGACGTACGCGCTCTCCTCGGCCCGGAGCTCCAGGCGGTAGAACCGCTGTCCCACGCGCGGGAGGGAGCTTTTGTACGTCTTACCGGCACTGAGCCGGTGCCCCTCGACGTTGCTCGGCGCGCCGTCGACCGTCTCGGCGCCCTCGGCAAAGGCGTACGGGGCAGGCGCTCCCGCGGCCCCTGCCTCTCCGGAAAGTACTGCCACCGCACATAGCCCGGCGACCATCACCGCAACCGGAGCAGTCTTGCCACGGCCTCGCCCTGCCGTCCCCCGGCACCCGCTCAGCCGCTTCAGCCACCTCAGCCGCCTCAGCCGCCGCCCCATCAAGCGTCACCCCTCGCCGCGAACCCAGCCGTCCCAGCCATCCCGACCGTCCTGCCCGCCCGATGCCACGCGGACACCACCACGAGTCCACCACCGACGCAACCGCGCCACCCCCGCATGCACGGCACTCACATTCGCGTACGCAATCAGTCCATTTACAAATGCGAAAGAAAGACGTGTCCGGACAGCACAAAGCCCCGGCCGCAAAAGCGACCGGGGCCTGTGAAGTGACTGTCGTCGATACTCACGAACCCGTGGGCACGGAGTCAGTCGCCTCCGTCCACAGATCCTGCTCGGCGCGATCCGCCTGGATCTGGCGGTACACGAGGAGCCCGCCGATGGCGGCCAGTGCGACCAGGAGAAGCTTCTTCACCGCGCGACCTCGTCTTTCCTTGACGTAGGGGACTTCTGGCGCCCGACTATACACACCGAGCGATATCGATCGGTGACCTGGATCGGCGCCAACTCCCGCCCCGCACACAGCAGTCGAAACGGACCCGGAAACTCCGCGCAGATCCCGTCCACTGTGACTTTCGCCGCTTTGCCCCTTTCTCGACGCCCTTGGGTCCATCCGGGTGGTGTTCATCTGAACATCGACGCCACGCGGGCGTCGGTCCACCTCTCGGGGCCCCACATACACATCATGAGGAAAGTACGCAAATCGCCCAACCCGAATTGAGGGGCAATGACCGGCAACAAAGCCATGAAGCTCTGGACCACGATCGTCACCGCGTTCCTCGCGCTCTTCGCCGCGCTGGGGCTCACCACGACGGCGACCGCCGCCACGGCGGTACAGGAGACCACGAACGCACGCAACGCCACGGTGTGCGCGTCCGCGCCGATGGCGGCCCTCTGGTCGGCCGCGTACGAACGGTCCTTGCCCCCGACGATGAAGCAGCGCATCCGCGCCGAGGCCCACGGCTCGTCCCCCAGCTGCCGACACCTGCCCCCCACGGACACGGAAGCCGAGGCTGAGCCCACCACGCACGAGCCGGGCCTCGCTTCGGAGCCGTAACCCCGGCCCCTCACCCAGGGCGCCCGCCCTCACACTCCTCAGAAGACCCCCGGCCACCCCAGGCCGGGGGTCTTCTCGTGCGCGTCAGCCCCACAGCCACCGGTGCCCCCAACCCCAGGCCGCCCCGGCCGCGACCAGGGCCCCACCACGTACGACGGCTGCTGTCAGCCTGCTGACACAGACCCTGCCCTGCCCACCGGCCCGGAGACCCCTACGAAAGTGCCCAGAAACGCCAGAACCCCCAACCGTGACCGGCTGGGGGTTCTGTACTGGTGGGGCTAACAGGATTTGAACCTGTGGCCTCATCCTTATCAGGGATGCGCTCTAACCAACTGAGCTATAGCCCCGCCGCGCTGCGGTGTATGTCCCGCGCGCTGACCTCTGAAGATTAGCGCACCTGGGCGCCAGTCCCAAAATCGATACCCACGCGCGGGGGAGGCACGGCTACGAGAGGACTACTCGTCCTCGGCCAGGGTCAGCTCGACGCCGCCCACGAAGCCCGCGGAGAGGTTGTAGATGAAGGCGCCCAGCGTCGCCAGCGCGGTCGCCAGGATGACGTCGATGACCGCGATGATCGACGTGAACATCAGGACGCGCGGCAGCGACAGGAAGGACTGCAGGTCGAAGCCGTTGGACTCGTTCGAGCCCGTCGCCTCGGAGATCGTGCCGCCGACCGTGGAGAAGACGCCCATCGCGTCCATGACCATCCACAGGACGGCCGCCGCCACGATCGTGCAGATGCCGAGAGCGATGGAGAGCAGGAAGCTGACCTTCATCACCGACCACGGGTCGGCCTTGGCCACGCGCAGCCGCGCCTTGCGCGTGCGCGGCATCGTGCGCGCCCCGGTGCGTGGCCGGCGCGCGGCGCCCGCCTGAGCGCCCTGCTGGTATGCCTGCGGCGGGTGGTACGGCTGGGACGACTGCTGCTGGGGCTGGCGCTCTCCGGGCAGCGCCCCGCCCGCACCGCCCGCCCCGCCCGTCTGCTTGCCCTTGGCCTTGCCCTTGCCTGCCGCGTACGAGGCGTCGTACTGGTCAGAAGTCTGACCGGTAGTCCCTGGACCTCGGGTGTCCGTCACAGTCCCCCCCTGGGATCCATGAGACTCGTCGGAGTCGTGTGCATCAGTGGCGGAGCCACGGGCACCGTCCGTGCCGGTAGTGCCGGTCCGATTCGCCCCGGCGCCCGTGGCTCCACTCACGATGATTCACTCCTCGCGCTACTCGGCCGAGGAGTCCGTGCCCTCGTCCGTACCGGCGGCCGGCTCGTCAATGTCCGATTCGTCGACGACGATGTCTCCGTCGACTTCCTCGGCCTCGCGACCGGCCTCGGCGTTACGAGCGATACCGACCACGGCATCGCGCTTGCCCAGGTTGATCAGTTGGACGCCCATGGTGTCACGGCCCGTCTCCCTGATCTCGTTGACTCGCGTACGAATCACACCGCCGGACAGCGTGATGGCGAGGATCTCGTCGGTCTCCTCGACCACCAGGGCGCCGACGAGCGAGCCGCGGTCCTCCACGATCTTGGCGGCCTTGATGCCGAGGCCACCGCGACCCTGGACGCGGTACTCGTCGACGTTGGTCCGCTTCGCGTACCCACCGTCGGTGGCGGTGAACACGAACGTACCTGGACGAACGACATTCATCGAGAGCAGTTCGTCGCCGTCACGGAAACTCATCCCCTTGACGCCCGACGTGGCGCGGCCCATCGGGCGCAGCGCGTCGTCCGTTGCGGTGAACCGGATCGACTGGGCCTTCTTGCTGATGAGCAGAAGGTCGTCTTCGGAGGAGACCAGTTCGGCACCGATCAGCTCGTCGTCCGAACCGTCCTCCGTCTCGCGGAGGTTGATGGCGATGACGCCACCGGAGCGAGGTGAGTCGTAGTCCTTGAGGGGGGTCTTCTTGACCAGGCCGCCCTTGGTGGCGAGCACCAGGTAGGGCACCGCTTCGTAGTCGCGGATCGCGAGGATCTCGGCGATCTGCTCGTCCGGCTGGAAGGCGAGGAGGTTCGCGACGTGCTGGCCGCGGGCCTCACGACCGGCGTCCGGGAGCTCGTACGCCTTCGCGCGGTAGACGCGGCCCTTGTTCGTGAAGAACAGCAGCCAGTGGTGTGTCGTCGACACGAAGAAGTGGTCGACGATGTCGTCCTGCTTCAGCTTCGTGCCGCGCACGCCCTTGCCGCCGCGCTTCTGCGAGCGGTAGTCCTCCGTCTTGGTGCGCTTGATGTAACCACCACGGGTGATGGTGACGACAATGTCCTCTTCGGCGATCAGGTCCTCCATGGACATGTCGCCGTCGAAGGGCACCAGGGCCGAGCGACGGTCCTCGCCGAACTTGTCGACGATCGCCGCGAGCTCCTCGCTGATGATCTGACGCTGCTTCTCCGGCGAGGCCAGGATCGCGTTGTACTGGTTGATCTTCGCCTGGAGCTCGTCGTGCTCGGCGACGATCTTCTGGCGCTCCAGCGCGGCGAGGCGGCGCAGCTGCATCTCGAGGATGGCGTTGGCCTGGATCTCGTCGATCGAGAGGAGGCCCATCAGGCCCTCGCGCGCGATGTCGACGGTCTGGCTGCCGCGGATGAGCGCGATGACCTCGTCGATGGCGTCCAGGGCCTTGAGGAGGCCGCGCAGGATGTGCGCCCGCTCCTCGGCCTTGCGCAGCCGGAACTTCGTGCGCCGGACGATGACCTCGACCTGGTGCGTGACCCAGTGCCGGATGAACGCGTCCAGCGAGAGGGTGCGCGGCACGCCGTCGACCAGGGCCAGCATGTTGGCGCTGAAGTTCGACTGCAGGTCGGTGTGCTTGTAGAGGTTGTTCAGCACGACCTTGGCGACCGCGTCACGCTTCAGGACGATGACGAGGCGCTGGCCGGTGCGCGAGGAGGACTCGTCGCGCACGTCGGCGATGCCGCCGACCTTGCCGTCCTTGACCAGGTCGGCGATCTTCTGCGCGAGGTTGTCCGGGTTGGTCTGGTAGGGGAGCTCGGTGACCACCAGGCACTGGCGGTTCTGGATCTCCTCGACCGCGACGACCGCGCGCATCGTGATGGAGCCACGGCCCGTGCGGTACGCCTCCTCGATGCCCTTCCGGCCCACCACAAGGGCGCCGGTCGGGAAGTCGGGGCCCTTGATGCGCTCGATGAGGGCGTCGAGCAGCTCCTCGTGCGAGGCGTCGGGGTGCTCCAGGGCCCACTGCGCGCCCGCCGCGACCTCGCGGAGGTTGTGCGGCGGGATGTTGGTGGCCATGCCGACCGCGATGCCCGCCGAACCGTTGATCAGCAGGTTCGGGAAGCGCGCCGGCAGGACCGTCGGCTCCTGGTTGCGGCCGTCGTAGTTGTCCGTGAAGTCGACGGTGTCCTCGTCGATGTCACGGACCATCTCCATGGCCAGCGGCGCCATCTTGCACTCGGTGTACCGCATGGCGGCCGCCGGGTCGTTGCCCGGGGAGCCGAAGTTGCCGTTGGAGTCCACCAGCGGCATCCGCATCGACCACGGCTGGGCGAGGCGCACCAGGGCGTCGTAGATCGAGGAGTCGCCGTGCGGGTGGTACGTGCCCATGACGTCGCCGACGACGCGGGCGCACTTGTAGAAGCCCTTCTCGGGGCGGTAGCCGCCGTCGTACATCGCGTACAGGACGCGACGGTGGACGGGCTTCAGGCCGTCCCGTACGTCCGGCAGTGCGCGGGACACGATGACGGACATCGCGTAGTCGAGGTAGGAGCGCTGCATCTCCGTCTCGAGCCCGACGGGCTCGACACGCATGCCCACACCGGGAACGGCGGGTTCCTCTTCGGGCATCACAGGGGTGTTCTCGTCGGCCATTGCTGGTCAAAGTCCTTTCGAGGTGCGGCTTGTACGGGCCGACTCAGATGTCGAGGAAGCGGACGTCCTTGGCATTGCGCTGAATGAACGAGCGCCGTGCCTCGACGTCCTCTCCCATCAGCACCGAGAAGAGGTCGTCGGCCTGTGCCGCGTCGTCCAGGGTGACCTGGCCGAGCACGCGGTGTTCCTGGTCCATCGTCGTGATGCGCAGCTCCTCGGCGTTCATCTCACCGAGACCCTTGAAGCGCTGGACCGAGTCGTCCCTGATGCGCTTGCCGGCCTGGCGGCCGATCTCCACCAGGGCGTCGCGCTCGCGGTCCGAGTACGCGTACTGGAAGTCGTCGCGCGACCACTTGATCTTGTACAGCGGCGGGCGCGATAGGTAGATGTGTCCGTGCTCGACCAGCGGCCGCATGAAGCGGAACAAGAACGTCAGGAGCAGCGTGTTGATGTGCTGACCGTCGACGTCGGCGTCCGCCATCAGGATGATCTTGTGATAGCGGAGCTTCTCGATGTCGAAGTCCTCGTGCACACCGGTGCCGAAGGCCGAGATGAGGGCCTGGACTTCCTGGTTGTGCAGGATCTTGTCGATGCGCGCCTTCTCGACGTTCAGGATCTTGCCTCGGATGGGCAGGATCGCCTGGTACATCGGGTCGCGGCCGGACTTCGCCGAGCCACCGGCGGAGTCACCCTCGACGATGAAGATCTCGCACTTCGTCGGGTCGTTCGACTGGCAGTCGGAGAGCTTGCCCGGCAGGGACGCCGTCTCCAGGAGGCCCTTGCGGCGGGTCAGGTCACGCGCCTTGCGGGCGGCGACACGGGCCGTGGCGGCCTGGATGCCCTTGCGGATGATGTCCGCGGCCTCGTTCGGGTGCCGGTCGAACCAGTCCGTCATGTGCTCGTGCACGACCTTCTGTACGAAGGTCTTCGCTTCGGTGTTGCCCAGCTTGGTCTTGGTCTGGCCCTCGAACTGGGGCTCACCCAGCTTCACCGAGATGATCGCGGTCAGACCCTCGCGGATGTCCTCACCCGTGAGGTTGTCGTCCTTCTCGCGGAGCAGCTTCTTCTCGCGCGCGTAGCGGTTGACCAGGCCCGTCAGCGCGGCCCTGAAGCCCTCTTCGTGCGTGCCGCCCTCGTGCGTGTGGATCGTGTTCGCGAAGGAGTACACACCTTCGGTGTACTGCGAGTTCCACTGCATCGCGATCTCGACCGAGAGGAGGCGCTCCTTGTCCTCGGCCTCGACGTCGATGACGGTCGGGTGGACGACCTCGCCCTTGCGGGAGTTGAGGTACTTCACGAAGTCGACGATGCCGCCTTCGTAGTGGTACGTGACCGTGCGGGCCTCGGCGGCCTCGGCGTCGGACGCCTCGGCCGAGTCCGCGCCCGCGGTCGCCTTCGCCGACTCGCGCTCATCAGTGAGTTTGATGGTCAAACCCTTGTTGAGGAACGCCATCTCCTGGAAGCGCCGTGCCAGCGTCTCGAAGGAGTACTCGGTGGTCTCGAAGATGTCGCCGTCGGCCCAGAAGGTGACCGAGGTGCCGGTCTCCTGAGTGGCTTCGTGGCGCTCGAGCGGGGCGGTCGGGGCACCGCTCTTGTAGTCCTGCGTCCAGCGGTATCCGTCGGTCCTGATCTCGACGGACAGCTTGGTGGAGAGCGCGTTCACCACGGAGACGCCGACACCGTGCAGACCACCGGAGACGGCGTAACCGCCGCCGCCGAACTTGCCGCCCGCGTGCAGCACGGTGAGCACGACCTCGACGGCCGGCTTCTTTTCGACAGGGTGGATGCCCACCGGAATGCCACGGCCGTTGTCGATGACGCGGACGCCGCCGTCGGCGAGGATCGTGACGTCGATCGCGTCCGCGTGCCCGGCCAGGGCCTCGTCGACGGAGTTGTCGACGACCTCCTGCACCAGGTGGTGCAGGCCCCGCTCACCGGTCGAGCCGATGTACATGCCGGGCCGCTTGCGGACCGCGTCCAGACCCTCGAGGACGGTAATCGCGCTGGCGTCGTACGAGGTGTTGACCTCGCCGTTCTCGCCGACGGCGGTGGACGGGATGTTCTCGTTGGGGTTGCCGGAATCGGCCACGAAGCGCCCTTTCTGGCACAGCACAAGCCAAGCACCCGGCAATGGCCGGAGCGGCTGCGTCGTTCAGCGATAGTCAGCGTTGCTCGGTGCGTCCCACAAGTGGGGCGGGATTAGCCTCCAGTCTACCGGTAGCGCTGACAGTGATGGGGGTTTGCCGGTACCTGAGTCCTCATGTGCCGTCCTGAACGGGACTCGGCCGACTCCCCATATGCGGAACGGGGCTCCAGAGGGCTCACAGCGGCACTCAGCGCTTTGAGCCGTCAACCCCCAGCTACCGCCACCGACGGGCTCAGCCGTAGGTGTCGCCGGGGCCCGTGCTGCCCGGTGCGCGCAAGGGCCCGAAGCGGCGCGGGGGGCCGCCGGGGCCGAGCACCTTGATGAGGCGCACGGTGCCGTGGCCCAGGTCCTCGTTGAGGCGCGCGACCAGCTGCGGGGCCATGAGGCGCAGCTGGGTGGCCCACGCCGTCGAGTCGCACTGCACGGTCAGGACGCGCTCGTCCTCGTCGTACCGCTGGGGTACGCAGTGGTTGGCCAGGTCGTCGCCGACGATCTGCGGCCAGCGGCCCATCACGCCGCCCACCGCGGCCGGCGTCTCCCAGCCACGCTCGGTGATCAGGCGGTTGATCGCGGATCCGAGCGGCAGCGGGTCGCGCCCGTCGGCGCGCGCCCCGGACCGCAGTCCGCCGCGCCGGGCCTGCTTCTTCTGCTGCGCGGCGTCCCCACGCGCGCGTGCCTGTTCCTTCGCGGCCCGCAGGGCGACCCTGGCGAGGTCGACACCGGACGGCTCGGGCGTCTTCGGGGCCCCCGCTGCGGTGTCCTTGGCGGCGCCTTCGGCAGGCTCTTCGGAGCTCATACGCGGTCCACCGCGCCGTCCGACACCGAGAACCGCGTCCCTGCGAGCACGCCCGGCACGTCGTCGTCCACGGCCGCGGTGACCAGCACCTGCTCGCCGGGGGCCACGAGCTCCGCGAGCCGCTCCCTGCGGCGCGCGTCCAGCTCCGCGAAGACGTCGTCGAGGACGAGCACCGGTTCGTTGCCCTCGGCCCTGAGCAGGTCGTACGAGGCCAGGCGCAGCGACAGGGCGTACGACCAGGACTCGCCGTGGCTCGCGTACCCCTTCGCGGGGAGCTGGCCCAGCTTGAGCAGCAGGTCGTCGCGGTGCGGGCCGACGAGGGTGACGCCTCGCTCGATCTCCTGCTTGCGGGCCTCTTCCAGGGCGGCGATCAGCTGCTCGTGGAGCGCCTCGCGCGTGTGCCCGTCGCCGGGCGCCGAGGGCTTGTACTCCAGGGTGACCGGTCCGCCGCCGGGTGCCAGCTGCTCGTACGCCTTGTCGGCCAGCGGCTGCAGCGCGGAGATCAGGTCGAGCCGCTGGGCGAGCAGCTCGGCTCCCGCGCGCGCGAGGTGCTGGTCCCAGACGTCGAGTGTGGACAGGTCCATGGAACGTCCGCCGTGGCGCCTGGCGAGCGCGGCCGACTTCAGGAGGGTGTTGCGCTGCTTCAGCACCCGGTCGTAGTCGGACCGGACACCGGCCATGCGCGGGGAGCGGGCGGTGATCAGCTCGTCGAGGAAGCGACGCCGCTCACCGGGGTCGCCCTTGATCAGCGCGAGGTCCTCGGGCGCGAACAGCACCGTACGGACGATTCCCAGCACGTCGCGCGGTCTGACCTGCGACGACCTGTTGATACGGGCGCGGTTGGCGCGGCCGGGATTGAGTTCGAGCTCGACGAGCTGGGATCGCTCGCCCTGGGTGACGGCGGCCCGGATGACGGCCCGCTCCGCGCCCATACGGACAAGTGGCGCGTCCGAGGAGACGCGGTGGCTGCCCAGCGTGGCGAGATAGCCGACGGCCTCGACGAGGTTCGTCTTGCCCTGCCCGTTCGGGCCCACGAACGCGGTGACGCCCGGATCGAGCGGAACCTCGACCCGGGCGTACGAGCGGAAGTCGGCCAGCGAGAGATGCGTGACGTGCATGGTGTGCGCCGACCTCCCCCGGCCTACTTCACTTGCTGAGAGGCCTGTGCACAACGGCTGTGGTTGCGCACAGGCTGTGGATCAGTGCTCGCTCTTGGACTCCACCGCGTGGCCGCCGAACTGGTTGCGCAGCGCGGCGATCATCTTCATCTGCGGGGAGTCGTCCTGGCGCGAGGCGAACCGGGCGAAGAGCGAGGCCGTGATGGCGGGCAGCGGCACGGCGTTGTCGATGGCGGCCTCGACCGTCCACCGGCCCTCTCCGGAGTCCTGCGCGAAGCCGCGCAGCTTCTCCAGGTGCTCGTCGTCGTCCAGGGCGTTGACCGCGAGGTCGAGCAGCCAGGAACGGATGACCGTGCCCTCCTGCCAGGAGCGGAAGACCTCACGGACGTCCGTGACCGAGTCGACCTTCTCCAGGAGCTCCCAGCCCTCGGCGTACGCCTGCATCATGGCGTACTCGATGCCGTTGTGGACCATCTTCGCGAAGTGGCCCGCGCCGACCTTGCCGGCGTGCACGGAGCCGAAGTCGCCCTCCGGCTTCAGGGCGTCGAAGATGGGCTGCACCTTGGCGACGTCGTCCTTGTCGCCGCCGTACATCAGCGCGTAGCCGTTCTTGAGGCCCCAGACGCCGCCGGAGACACCGCAGTCGACGAAGCCGATGCCCTTGGCCTTCAGCTCCTCGGCGTGCTTCTCGTCGTCCGTCCAGCGGGAGTTTCCGCCGTCCACGACCACGTCGCCGGGCTGCAGCAGCTCGGAGAGTTCGTCGATGGTGGACTGGGTCGCGGCCCCTGCCGGGACCATCACCCACACCACGCGCGGGCCCTTGAGTTTGCCCACAAGCTCTTCGAGGCTGGGGACATCCGCGAGGTCCGGGTTGCGGTCGTATCCGATGACGGTGTGACCTGCGCGGCGGATGCGCTCGCGCATGTTGCCGCCCATCTTGCCGAGGCCGACGAGACCGAGCTCCATCAGAGGTTCCTTCACTAGCGAGGTGGCGTTACGGCACTTTCGTACCTGCGTCCGAGCCTACGCCCGGACGCACGCTCACACCTGTGGGCTCAGCCGCTCAGACGTACAGGCATGATCAGGTACTTGTAGGCGTCGTCCGCCTCGGCGTCCACGGCCGGCTTGCCGCTGAGCAGCGCGGGCTTCGTCGACGTCGTGAAAGAGAGCTGGGCGACCGGCGAGTCGATCGCGCTGAGGCCGTCGAGCAGGAACGTCGGGTTGAAGGCGATCGAGATGTCGTCGCCGTCGAGCTGGGCGTCGACCCTTTCCACAGCCTGTGCGTCGTCGCTGGAGCCCGCCTCCAGGATCAGCACGCCCTGCTCGAAGCTGAGCCGCACCGGCGTGTTGCGCTCGGCGACCAGGGCCACACGCTTGACGGCCTCTACGAAGGGGGCGGTCTCGATCACTGCCACCGAGTTGAACTCGGTCGGGAACAGCGTGCGGTACTTCGGCAGGTCACCCTCGAGGAGACGCGTGGTCGTACGCCGACCGGCGCCCTCGAAGCCGATCAGGCCCTCGCCGGCACCCGAGCCGGACAGGGCCAGGGTGACCGTGTCGCCGCTCGTGAGGGCCTTGGCGGTGTCCAGGAGCGTCTTGGCGGGCACCAGGGCCACCGCGGACGCCTCGGGGTTCTCCGGCTTCCACAGGAACTCACGGACCGCGAAGCGGTAGCGGTCGGTGGAGGCCAGGGTGACCGTGTCGCCCTCGATCTCGATGCGCACACCGGTCAGGACGGGCAGCGTGTCGTCACGGCCCGCGGCGATGGCCACCTGGGAGGCGGCGGAGGCGAAGACCTCACCGGGGACAGTGCCCGTGGCAGTCGGCATCTGCGGCAGCGCGGGGTACTCCTCCACAGGAAGCGTGTGGAGTGTGAATCGCGAGGAGCCGCAGACCACCGTCGCCCGTACACCGTCTGTGGAGATCTCCACGGGGCGGTTGGGGAGCGCGCGGCAGATGTCCGCGAGCAGCCGGCCCGATACGAGGACCGTGCCTTCCTCATCGATCTCCGCGTCCACCGAGACACGCGCCGAGACCTCGTAGTCGAAGCTCGACAGGCTCAGTGCGCCTTCCTCTGCCTTCAGCAGCAGGCCCGCGAGGACGGGCGCTGGCGGCCGGGCCGGGAGGCTGCGCGCCGCCCAGGCCACCGCCTCCGCGAGTACGTCGCGTTCAACCCGGATCTTCACCTAAGCCGCCCTCCTGCTGTTGCTGGCTGCTCTCGCCCGCTGGGCCTGTGGCCCTCGTCGTCTGACTCGGTGTCTCTCAGCCATGCCGTGGGAAGGACACCGGGGTCCAGTCTGACGCACTGCACTGACAGTCGGTGCCTGTCGGGGTCAAGTCGTGCCGAGCGGTGTCGGAGCCCCGGAGCGAGAGTTGTGCACAGCCCCAGCTTCGAAACCATTTCCCCGGTCTCTCTAGTTGGGAGTAGTAGTAGGGGCTGTGGAAACCGTGGATAACCGCGAAAGCGCTGGTCAGGCCCGGTTTTTTATCCACTGACCCTGTGGGCGACACCGGTGGACAACCAGGTGTTTCTGTGGACGGGCGAAAGTTCTGCACACCCGGTGCACAGGCAGGGGCCACTTCTCCCCAGCGCTGTCCCCAGCTTTACCCAGCTTCCCCACAGGCCAACCGACCACCTTGGTGTGACGCCTTTCACTCGACTCGGTGAGGAGGCGCGTCGCGTTGCCGAACAGTGGACAGCCGTGTGGAGAAGCTGGGGAAAGCTGGGGACAACGAGCCCCAGTCTGTGGGCCGCCGGTGGACAACTTCATGCACAGCCTGTGGACGAGTTTTTTCTCCACAGCCTGTGGAGAGTCGTCGTCCACGAATCCACAGTCACCTGACCTGGCCTGATGATCTCTCAGCAGGTTCCCCTGTGGACAGCGTCTGGACAACTTCCCAGTCCCCAGGGTGTGGAGGGAAAAAAGTTCGCACATCTGTGGAGAACAGGCCCCTGAACAGGGGAAATCGAACAGTCCTGACACGCACACACGCCTGCCGAAGCCGCTGACAGGCCGTCGAAGACGTCGCGGCACAGCAAAAAGGCGCCCCAGGAGGTGTCCTGGAGCGCCCTCAGCGGCGTGGATCGGCGGCTGTCAGCCGTTCTTGATGCGGTTGGTGAGCTCGGTGACCTGGTTGTAGATGGAGCGCCGCTCGGCCATCAGCGCGCGGATCTTGCGGTCCGCGTGCATCACGGTCGTGTGGTCGCGGCCGCCGAACTGCGCGCCGATCTTCGGCAAGGAGAGGTCGGTCAGCTCCCGGCACAGGTACATGGCGATCTGCCGGGCCGTCACCAGCACGCGACTGCGCGAGGATCCGCACAGGTCGTCCACCGTCAGGCCGAAGTAGTCGGCCGTCGCCGCCATGATGGCCGGCGCGGTGATCTCCGGAGCCGCGTCCTCGCCGCCAGGGATGAGGTCCTTGAGGACGATCTCCGTGAGCCCCAGGTCCACGGGCTGCCGATTGAGCGACGCGAACGCGGTGACCCGAATCAGCGCCCCTTCCAGCTCACGGATGTTCCGGGAGATCCGCGAGGCGATGAACTCGAGCACCTCCGGCGGGGCGTTGAGCTGCTCCTGCACCGCCTTCTTACGAAGGATCGCGATTCGCGTCTCCAGCTCCGGCGGCTGGACGTCGGTGATCAGCCCCCACTCGAAGCGGTTGCGCAGCCGGTCCTCCAGCGTGACCAGCTGCTTGGGCGGCCGGTCGCTGGAGAGCACGATCTGCTTGTTCGCGTTGTGGAGCGTGTTGAAGGTGTGGAAGAACTCCTCCTGCGTCGACTCCTTGTCCGCCAGGAACTGGATGTCGTCGACGAGCAGGATGTCCATCTCGCGGTAGCGCTTGCGGAAACTGTCGCCCTTGCCGTCGCGGATCGAGTTGATGAACTCGTTGGTGAACTCCTCCGAGCTCACGTAGCGCACGCGCGTGCCGGGGTAGAGGCTGCGGGCGTAGTGCCCGATCGCGTGCAGCAGGTGCGTTTTGCCGAGCCCCGACTCTCCGTAGATGAAGAGGGGGTTGTACGCCTTCGCGGGCGCTTCGGCGACGGCCACCGCGGCCGCGTGCGCGAACCGGTTCGACGCGCCGATGACGAAGGTGTCGAAGAGGTACTTCGGGTTGAGGCGTGCGGTGGGCTCGCCGGGTCCCGTCGCGGGCGCCGGCTGTGCGGCCAGCGGCCCCGGGGCGCCGCTCGACGAGGTGGGGCCGACAGGACCGCCCCGGTGCACTCCGCCGCCACGTGGGCCGCCGGGCGGCTCGGACATGTCGTGGCGCTCACGCCGGTCCTGCGGTTCGGGACGCCGCTGCTCGTACGGCGAACGGTCCTGCGGAGGCTGCGAGCGGTAGTCGTGCTGCGGCTGCTGGACCGGGTTCGCGTACGGGTCCCTGTCGGGGAAGCCGAGCCGCGGCTGCTGCCAGCCGTAGTCGTCCTGCGGCTGGGGCTGCTGCGGCCAGGCGCCGGGCCCCGGTCGCTGGTACTCGGGGTAGGCGGGGCGTGCGGTCGGCATCTGGTCGGACCGGGAGTCGCCCTGGTGATCGTCCGCGGGACGGCGTCCGTAGCTTTCGTACGTCTCGCGCCCCTGACCGGAGGCGGGCGGCAGCTCGGGCTCTTCGTAACGCTGCTGATGAGGGTGCTGTTGCTGCTGATTGTGCTGGTGCTGCATGGGCGGTGCCGGCGGGCCGGCGGGCTCGCCCACGGAGTCGTCGACGGTGATGGCGATACGGATCGGACGACCGCATTCGCGGCTCAGGGTCTCGCTGACGACGGGGGCGAGACGGCCCTCCAGTACGCCCTTGGCGAATTCGTTCGGAACGGCGAGCAGGGCGGTGTCGGCGACGAGCGCCAGGGGCTGGCAGCTCCGGAGCCACCGCTCGTCCTTCGCCTCGACTCCCTGCCCGCGGCCCTCACCCAGCAGATGCTCCAGAACTCGTGGCCACACTGCGGCAAGATCGGCAGGTACGTCAGCCACAGGGCACGCTCTCTCACGGGGTCCCACGAACGTGTGGTTCTCGGGACGGAAATCGGGATGGGGAGAAGGAAGGGAACGAATCGGAGTTCCGTCACGGTAGTCAGGGCGACGGGTAGGGTTCAAGTTGTTGTCCACAGGCTGTGCACAGTGTCTCCCCTCGATGGCCGGTTTGACCGGATGGCGTAGCCCCGCGTACCGTGACCAGGTCGAGTTGTCGATGGCTGCTGCCGCCTGCCTCCGATGGGCAAAGATCACGATCTGTGATTGTGAAGCGGTGCACTCGGTGCGTATTCGCGAGCTTCTCGTGGGCGCACGGTGACAGCCAGGCGATGTCCCGCCACCAACGAATCATTTCTGGAGCCCCCGAGTGAGCAAGCGCACCTTCCAGCCGAACAACCGTCGTCGCGCCAAGACCCACGGCTTCCGGCTGCGCATGCGCACCCGTGCCGGCCGCGCGATTCTCGCGTCCCGCCGTGGCAAGGGTCGCGCCCGCCTGTCCGCCTGATCCCGATCAGGTCATGACGTCGTGCTGCCTACCGAGCATCGGCTGAGGCGGCGCGAAGACTTCGCGACCGCGGTACGCCGAGGACGCCGGGCCGGACGCCCGCTTCTCGTCGTCCATCTACGTAGCGGCGCAACGGACCCGCACGTGCCAGGGGAGAGTCTTCCCCCGACACGTGCGGGTTTCGTCGTGAGCAAGGCCGTGGGTGGAGCTGTCGTACGCAACACCGTGAAGCGCAGACTCCGTCACCTCATGCGCGACCGGTTGGCCCTGGTGCCCCCCGGTAGCCTGGTAGTAGTACGAGCGCTGCCCGGAGCGGGTGACGCCGACCATGCACAGCTGGCCCGAGACCTGGACACCGCCTTGGAGCGGCTGCTGGGAGGGGGCGCGCGATGAAGTACCCGCTGCTGGCTCTGATCAAGCTGTACCAGTGGACGATCAGTCCGCTCCTGGGCCCGGTGTGCAAGTACTACCCGTCGTGTTCCCGCTACGGCTACCTGGCCATCGACCGGCACGGTGCGATCAAGGGAACGGCGCTCACCGGCTGGCGCATCCTGCGGTGCAATCCGTGGTCGCTCGGTGGTGTCGACCATGTTCCGCCGCGCAAGCGTCCGCGGTGGCACGAGATGCTGCGCGCCGCCTGGCGCGAACGCAAGGGCGGGCCCTCCGCCGCAAGCGCGCCGACCGGGGATCTCCCCCCTGGAACGGCCGCCGAGACCGAGACCCCGTCCCATGCTCAAGGAGCCTGATTAGTGGACACGATTGCCAGTCTCTTCAGCTTTATCACGACACCAGTTTCGTGGGTCATCGTCCAGTTCCACTCGGTGTACGGGAAGATCTTCGGTCCCGACACGGGCTGGGCCTGGGGCCTGTCCATCGTGTCCCTGGTGATCCTCATCCGGATCTGTCTGATCCCGCTCTTCGTGAAGCAGATCAAGGCCACTCGGGCGATGCAGACGCTGCAGCCCGAGATGAAGAAGATCCAGGAGCGCTACAAGAGCGACAAGCAGCGCCAGTCCGAAGAGATGATGAAGCTGTACAAGGAGTCGGGCACCAACCCGCTCTCCTCGTGCCTTCCCATCCTGGCGCAGTCGCCGTTCTTCTTCGCCCTGTACCACGTGCTGAACGGCATCGCGACGGGCAAGGAAATCGGCGTCATCGACGGCCCGCTCCTCGAGAGCGCGCGTAAGGCGCACATCGTCGGCGCCCCGCTGGCCGCGAAGTTCACGGACAGCGCGGACAAGGTCGCTTCCCTCGGCGCCACGCTGACGGACGTCCGGGTCATCACCGCGGTCATGATCATCCTGATGTCGGCGTCCCAGTTCTTCACCCAGCGCCAGCTGATGACGAAGAACGTGGACACCACGGTCAAGACGCCGTTCATGCAGCAGCAGAAGATGCTGATGTACGTCTTCCCGATCATGTTCGCCGTCTTCGGCATCAACTTCCCCGTCGGTGTCCTCGTCTACTGGCTGACCACCAACGTGTGGACCATGGGCCAGCAGATGTTCGTGATCCGCCGGAACCCGACCCCGGGCTCCAAGGCTCAGGCCGCGTTCCTGGAGCGTCTGCAGAAGCAGGTCACGCACCACAAGAAGGTGCGGGGGCGTGGCAACACGAACGTCATCAAGGCGATCGTCGCCAAGGGCCGGGACCGCAACGAGTTCGAGCGCAAGTTCATCAACGGTCTGACCAAGGCGGGCCTCGCGGCCCAGGCCGACGGCACCGTGGCGGAGAGCGACACCTCCGTCGTGACGGAGACCGAGGACGGCACTCCCGTCGGCGGTGCCCCGAAGCGTCAGCAGCCCAAGCGCCAGAGCAAGTCCAAGCGCCAGGCCGCCACCACGCAGGGCGCGGCCGGTGCCACCAAGGCCGACGAACCCGCCGACGCGAAGCTGTCGCTGGAGAAGACCACGGCGACGCCCGAGGACGACTCCGCCGCCTCCCCCCAGACCAAGCAGGCCGGTGGCAACAAGCAGGGCAACAAGCCCGGCTCCGGTCAGCGCAGCCGTGCCAAGTCGGGACAGCAGCGCAAGGGCCAGCAGCGGCCCAAGCACCCGTCCTCCAAGAAGTAGAAGGAGCCCATCCCGTGACGGAAGGCACCACCACCTCCGCCGCAGCTGAGGCCGGCGACACCCTCACCCGCCTTGAGCAGGAGGGTGAGATCGCGGCGGACTACCTCGAGGGTCTGCTGGACATCGCCGACCTCGACGGCGACATCGACATGGATGTCGAGGCCGACCGCGCCGCTGTGTCGATCATCAGTGACAGTGGCAGCCGCGATCTGCAGAAGTTGGTCGGCCGCGACGGTGAGGTCCTGGAGGCCCTTCAGGAACTCACGCGTCTCGCCGTGCACCGCGAGACCGGTGACCGCAGCCGCCTGATGCTGGACATCGGGGGCTACCGCGCCAAGAAGCGCGAGGAGCTCTCGGAGCTGGGCGCCAAGGCCGCGGCCGAGGTGAAGAGCAGCGGTGAGCCGGCCAAGCTCGAGCCGATGACGCCGTTCGAGCGCAAGGTCGTGCACGACGCGGTCAAGGCCGCCGGTCTGCGCAGCGAGTCCGAGGGCGAGGAGCCGCAGCGCTTCGTCGTCGTACTCCCCGCCTGATCGACACAGCGTCAACCGGCCCCGTCTGTTCGCAGGCGGGGCCGATCTTTGTCAGCCTGATAGACAGCCGATAGACAGCCACCCCCAGTGCGGTACGGAAGGACGGTCCCCGTGACGGAGGCAGCGGAGCTCCCCCCGGCGCCGGAAGAGGCCCGGACGGTATTCGGTGATCGCTTCGCGGACGCGGTTCGCTACGCGGAACTGCTCGCCGACGCGGGGGTCCAGCGAGGCCTGATCGGTCCTCGCGAAGTACCGCGCCTGTGGGAGCGGCACCTGCTGAACTGCGCCGTACTGTCCGAGGTCGTCCCGGAGGGCGTCACGGTGTGCGATGTCGGATCCGGTGCCGGACTGCCGGGGATTCCACTGGCCCTCGTCCGCCCCGACTTGAAGATCACGCTCCTCGAGCCGCTGCTGCGGCGCACGAACTTCCTCACCGAAGTCGTCGAGCTGCTCGGCCTTGACCACGTGACGGTCGTCCGAGGCCGTGCCGAGGAAGTCCTCGGCAAGCTCCCTCCCGTCCATGTGGTGACCGCGCGGGCCGTGGCTCCGCTGGACCGCCTGGCGGCCTGGGGCGTCCCGCTGCTGCGTCCGTACGGGGAGATGCTGCTCCTCAAGGGAGACACCGCCGAAGAAGAGGTCAAGGCGGCAGGTGCCGCCCTGAGCAAGCTCGGTGCGGTGGACACTTCCGTGCTGCACGTCGGCGAGGGAGTGGTGGACCCGCGATCCACCGTCGTACGGGTCGAGGTCGGAGAGAGCCCCGGCGGTGTGCGCTTCGCGGCGAAGCGTGCCAAGGCCGCCCGCACCGGACGCACGCGGCGTCGCCGCTGAGACGTCCACGGCCCGCCGTCATTGATCCGTCCTGACGACGAGCCGTACTCCACACAAGCTGCCAAACGTACGCATACCGGGGTGTCGCGCCAGCGGCACCCCGGCTGCCGTGCATCGTGTTTCACGTGAAACGTCGCTCACTGCTGCATGGCATCATCAGTCGCGGCCGCGCTGCGGAACCTCGCGACCGTCGACCACTCGGTTCCCTCGATAAGGGCACGGAGTTGTCCACAGAGGTGGATTCGTCCACAGAAGACCGGGCCTCGCTGGTTCACGACCCTGAAAGCATGGGAGGCTCTGTTCATTGCGAGCCTGATGTCGAGGAGAGTGAATCCTTGCGGTCCGACGCCAACATCGCGGGACCGATGACCGATCCGGTCCCCGGTCCCCGTACCGAGTCGGCGGGGGAGGATGTTTCACGTGAAACACCGACCCCGATGGACGACACCCCCATCGGTCGTGCTGCCCAACTGGCGGTGGAAGCGCTCGGCCGCGCAGGCGAGGGCCTGCCTCGCCCCGAGCAGACCCGCGTCATGGTGGTCGCCAACCAGAAGGGCGGAGTGGGCAAGACGACGACGACCGTCAATCTCGCCGCCTCGCTCGCTCTGCACGGCGCACGCGTCCTGGTGATCGACCTCGACCCGCAGGGCAACGCCTCCACGGCTCTCGGTATCGACCACCACGCCGAAGTGCCGTCCATCTACGACGTACTGGTCGACAGCAAGCCGCTCGCCGAGGTCGTCCAGCCGGTGACCGATGTCGAGGGCCTCTTCTGCGCCCCGGCCACCATCGACCTCGCCGGTGCGGAGATCGAGCTCGTGTCGCTGGTCGCGCGGGAGAGCCGGCTGCAGCGGGCGATCCAGGCGTACGAGCAGCCGCTGGACTACATCCTCATCGACTGCCCGCCGTCGCTGGGCCTTCTGACGGTCAACGCCCTGGTGGCCGGCGCGGAGGTGCTGATCCCCATTCAGTGCGAGTACTACGCACTGGAAGGGCTGGGTCAGCTCCTGCGCAACGTCGACCTGGTGCGGGGCCACCTCAACCCGAACCTGCACGTGTCGACGATCCTGCTCACCATGTACGACGGCAGGACCCGGCTCGCCTCCCAGGTGGCGGACGAGGTGCGCAACCACTTCGGCGACGAGGTCCTGCGGACGAGCATCCCGCGGTCGGTCCGTATCTCCGAAGCCCCGAGCTACGGCCAGACGGTGCTCACCTACGATCCCGGATCGAGTGGCGCCCTCTCCTACTTCGAAGCGGCACGCGAGATCGCGCTGCGCGGGGTCGGAGTGCGCTACGACGTCCAGCACGCCCACATGGGCGCTCAGAACGACCAGCACAGCATGACGGAGGGGATGCAGTGAGCGAGCGACGCAGAGGACTGGGGCGAGGCCTCGGTGCCTTGATCCCCGCAGCCCCGACGGAGAAGCAGGCCCCGCAGAGTGTGGGCGGAGCCTCCACGTCCCCCTCGGCGGTGCCGGTACTGACTGCCGAGCGAGGCGTGGCGGCCGCGAAGGTGACGGCTCTCCCGCAGAGTCCTGTGTCTCCTGAGCAGAGCCCTGTTTCACATGAAACGGTGGAGCCGCCCCGGCAGGCCGCGGAGACTCCGGAGAGCCAGAGCGTGGCCGGCGCGTACTTCGCCGAGGTGCCGCTGGACTCCATCTCGCCCAACCCGCAGCAGCCGCGCGTGGTGTTCGACGAGGACGCTCTCGCCGAGCTGGTGACCTCCATCAAGGAGGTCGGGCTTCTCCAGCCGGTCGTCGTACGGCAGACGGGTCCCGCGCGCTACGAGCTCATCATGGGTGAGCGGCGCTGGCGGGCCTGCCGGGTGGCGGGTCTGGAGCGCATCCCCGCCATCGTGCGGGCCACGGACGACGAGAAGCTTCTCCTGGACGCGTTGCTGGAGAACCTGCACCGTGCCCAGCTGAACCCGCTGGAAGAGGCTGCCGCCTACGACCAGTTGCTCAAGGACTTCAACTGCACACACGACCAGCTGGCGGACCGCATCGGCCGGTCCCGCCCGCAGGTCTCCAACACGCTGCGGCTGCTGAAGCTCTCGCCGGCGGTACAGCGACGGGTCGCCGCCGGAGTGCTCTCCGCCGGGCATGCCCGGGCGCTGCTCTCCGTCGAGGACTCGGAGGAGCAGGACCGGCTCGCGCACCGGATCGTCGCCGAGGGCCTCTCGGTGCGTGCCGTCGAGGAGATTGTGACCCTCATGGGTTCGCGGCCGCAGAGTGCTCCGAAGGCCAAGGGGCCGCGCGCCGGTGCCCGGCTCTCGCCGGCTCTGAGCAGCCTCGCCACTCGGCTCTCCGACCGGTTCGAGACCCGGGTGAGGGTGGACCTGGGCCAGAAGAAGGGGAAGATCGTCGTCGACTTCGCCTCTCTCGAAGACCTGGAGCGCATCCTCAGCACGCTGGCTCCGGGCGAGGGGCCGGTTCTGAAGAACGGGTTGGCCGAAGACGGTTCGGATGAGGCCTCCGAGGACGACAAGGCTTGATCAGCAGAGTCAGCACCGCGAGAGCGGGCTGTGTCCGGTCTGTACCGGACACAGCCCGCTCTTTGCTTTCCTGCGGTTTCGATGCCATCTCATCGTGGATACGATGCGTTCGGGTATGGCGCATCCACCTGACGGCACCTCATTGGGGAGGCGGGGGCCATGCGATCGATGAGCCGCACCGGACTGATGACCGCGGGCCTCGGGCTGGGAGCGGTCGGCGGCTTCGTCGGCAGCCTGCTCAGGGAACGCAGCGCGCTGACAGCCGCCCGCAGCGCGGCGGCCGATGGAAGTGAGGAACCGCCTTCATGGGGCGTCGGCTCGTACCGCTCACACTGGACAACCTCCCGGACCTCCCCGAGCGTTGCCGGACCTGTGTCTTCTGGGAGCTGGACCCGGTCAGCGGCGAGGCCGCGGTAAAGGCCGGCACTCCGGAGCTGGAGAAGGAGGCGTGGATCTCCGCCGTCCTGCTTGAGTGGGGCTCCTGCGGCCGGGTCGTCTACGTGGACGACGTACCGGTGGGCTTCGTGCTCTACGCACCCCCTGCGTACGTTCCCCGCTCCACGGCGTTCCCCACGAGCCCCGTGTCCCCGGATGCCGTTCAGCTGATGACGGCCTGGATCATGCCCGGCTATCAAGGGCAGGGGCTCGGACGGGTGATCGTCCAGACGGTGGCGAAGGATCTCCTGCGCAGAGGCTTCAAGGCGATCGAGGCATTCGGTGACGCACGGTGGGAGAAGCCGGCGTGCGTGCTGCCCGCCGAGCACCTTCTGGCGGTGGGCTTCAAGACGGTCCGCCCGCACCCCTCCTACCCGCGGCTGCGGCTCGAACTGCGTACGACGCTCTCCTGGAAGGAGGACGTCGAGATGGCACTCGACCGGCTCCTGGGAGCGGTGCAGAAGGAGCCCGCCCTCCGGCCGCTGTAGAACGAACTGAGCCTCAGGCCGCTGAAAAAGGCGAATGGACCAGCCCCTCAGGGACTGGTCCATTCGTGTTTCACGTGAAACATCGCCACCGATTACTCGGAGATGAAGTCCGCCAGGTCCTTCTCGATCGCGGCCTTCGGCTTGGCGCCGACGATGGTCTTGGCGACCTCGCCGCCCTGGTACACGTTCAGGGTCGGGATCGACATGACGCCGTACTTGGCGGCCGTGCCGGGGTTCTCGTCGATGTTGAGCTTGACGACCTCGATCTTGTCGCCGTGCTCCTTCGCGATCGCCTCAAGGGAGGGGGCGATCTGACGGCACGGGCCGCACCAGGAAGCCCAGAAGTCCACCAGTACGGGCTTGTCGCTCTTGAGGACGTCCTCCTCGAAGGAGGCGTCGGTCACGTTCTTCAGGTCGGCCACGGGAGGCTCCTTAACTCGGTTGTGCGGTGGGGAAGAGGTGTCAGGCGGTGACGGCCGCCGTCTCGCTGTCGACGAGGGCAGCGAGGAAGCGCTCGGCGTCGAGAGCGGCGGAGCAGCCGGTGCCGGCCGCCGTGATCGCCTGACGGTACGTGTGGTCGACGACGTCGCCGGCGCCGAAGACACCGGGCACGTTCGTCCGGGTCGAGGGAGCGTCGACCTTGAGGTAGCCCTCGTCGTCGAGCGTCAGCTGGCCCTTGAAGAGCTCCGTACGCGGGTCGTGGCCGATCGCGATGAACAGGCCCGTCACCGGCAGCTCGGACGTCTCGCCCGTCTTGAGGTTGCGCAGCGTCAGGCCGGAGAGCTTCTGCTCACCCTTGATCTCGGCGATCTCGCTGTCCCAGATGAACTTGATCTTCGGGTCGGCGAAGGCGCGCTCCTGCATCGCCTTCGAGGCGCGCAGGCTGTCGCGGCGGTGGACGATCGTCACGGACTTGGCGAAGCGCGAGAGGAAGGTGGCCTCCTCCATCGCGGTGTCACCGCCACCGATCACGGCGATGTCCTGGTCCTTGAAGAAGAAGCCGTCGCAGGTGGCGCACCAGGAGACGCCACGTCCGGAGAGGGCGTCCTCGTTCGGCAGGCCGAGCTTGCGGTGCTGGGAGCCGGTGGTGACGATGACGGTCTTCGCGCGGTGCACGGTGCCGGCGGTGTCCGTCACGGTCTTGATCTCACCGGTGAGGTCGACGGCGACGACGTCGTCGGGCACGAGCTCGGCACCGAAGCGCTCGGCCTGGGCCCGCATGTTGTCCATGAGCTCGGGGCCCATGACACCGTCCTGGAAGCCGGGGAAGTTCTCCACCTCGGTGGTGTTCATCAGCGCACCGCCTGCGGTGACGGCGCCCTCGAACACCAGCGGCTTCAGCGACGCGCGCGCGGTGTAGAGCGCCGCCGTGTAGCCGGCGGGCCCGGAGCCGATGATGATCACGTTACGGACGTCGGTCACGGCTTGATTCCTCGTCTCTGGGGACTGCTGCGTACTGCTGGTGGGTGCCT
Source organism: Streptomyces sp. NPDC093510 (assembly GCF_040683555.1). Classification (NCBI taxonomy): domain Bacteria; kingdom Bacillati; phylum Actinomycetota; class Actinomycetes; order Kitasatosporales; family Streptomycetaceae; genus Streptomyces; species Streptomyces sp. NPDC093510. Next base: position 100,941 of record NZ_JBFBEE010000015.1, on the reverse strand, counting down.
GTCTCAGGACTCTCACCCCACCCAACGGATCCTACGGGGCTTGCATTCCCCGACGTGTCCGAGCGCACGGAAGCGTGTCAGGACGAGGGGTGCCATGCACCACAGGACCATGCCCCACATGCCCGCTCGACCTGGTGTCAGCTCTGCGGATAGACGTGCGTCACGAGGACCTTGCCTGCGGAGGGCGAGGACTTGCCCACGCAGGCGGCGTCGACGACGTACGCGGACACCTTGGTGGTGTCGGAGTCATGGGGCACCACGACGAGGTAGGCGCGCTTGCCCTCGTACGAGCCCTCCTCGGCGGCGAGTGGTGTCTTGTCGCCGATCCCGCGCTGAATGCAGTCCGGCACCTGGACCGCGCGCTTCGGGGAGGCCATCTTGGGGGACTCTGGGCTGTTGCGGATGTCGAAGGACGGCGTCGAGGCGTCCGACTTTCCGCCGGTGTCGTTGACGGCGTTCTTCTCAAGGAGGTCAGTGACGCGTCCCTTGAGCTTTCCTTCGGAGAAGGAGTTGGCGGTGTCCCGTCGGTCCGGGGGCGCTCCGGTGGTCCCGCCGGAATCTCCGCCCATGGTCTGGATCAACAGAGTGCCGAGCCCGATGGCGGCCGCGGTGAAGACGGCGCCGAGCATCGTGGTGCGTCGACGCGTGCGGCGCGGTCGGCTGCTCCGCCCCGGGCCGGTGGCCGCACGGGAATGTCCTGCGGGCCGGTCGCCAGCCCCGGACGAGGCAGAGGTGGATGTTGTTTCACGTGAAACACGCGCGGCGCCAGGCGACGACGTGGAACTGGACGGAGCCGAAGCAACGGATACGGGCTCGGGAATCGCGTCCTGAGACGGGTCCTCAGGAGCAGGGCCTTCGGGAGCGGTGGAGTCCAGCAGCGCTTCGGCCGCCAGAGCCGCGTCGATGCGTCCGGCGACATCGGCCGGCATACGTGGCGGGCCCGGTAGCGTGCCGAGCATGCCCCGGATCTCCTCCAGGGAGGCGTAGACATCGGCGCAGAGTTCACAGCTGTCCAGGTGCTGCCGCACGTCGCGCGTGCGCGACGGGGAGAGCAGACCCTCGGTCAGATCGGAGATCTCAGCGACCTCGGGGTGCCCGGCCGAGTCGGTCGCGGTTGTCACGCTCGCCCACCTCCGCCCTTCACGGCAGCTGAATCGCTTGGTCCTGTGTCCCGTGGCCCTGCTGCCGGTGGGACGGATGTCCCCTGCGTCCGGTTCCTTCCCGAGCCGGGCTTCTTGCTTCCCTCGTCGGCGCCACTGTCCCCGTCGTGCGGCGATGGATTCGTACGCAGATGAGTGAGCAGCGGCAGCAGTCTGGCTCTGCCGCGCGCGCAACGGCTCTTGACCGTGCCCGTGGGGATGTCGAGGACGCGGGCCGCCTCGGCCACCGGGTAGCCCTGCATGTCGACCAGGACGAGCGCGGCGCGTTGGTCGTGAGGAAGGGTGCCCAGCGCCTCCAGAAGCTCCCGGTGGAGGTCGCCCCGCTCGACCGGAGCCGCGGCCGACTCCTCCGGCTCCAGGAGCTGTTCGAGACGCTCGGTGTCGTCGATCGGCGAGGTCTTGCGGGAGGCCGCCTTGCGCGCCCGGTCGAGGCAGGCGTTCACGGTGATGCGGTGCAGCCACGTCGTCACGGCGGACTGGCCGCGGAACGTGTGGGCCGCACGGTAGGCCGAGACCAAGGCGTCCTGGACCGCGTCAGCGGCCTCCTCGCGGTCTCCGAGGGTGCGCAGCGCCACGGCCCACAGCCGGTCACGGTGGCGCCGCACGAGCTCACCGAAGGCGTCCTTGTCGCCGGCGACGTGACCGGCGAGGAGATCCTGATCACTCATGTCGCCGTGTGCGGCGCTGTCCACCGTCGAACCCCCTCCCCCAGTGAGCTGTGGCGGGCCGATCCCTCAGCCCTTGAGCTGCACGTCCTTGATCGCTTGCTTGTACCCCGCGCCGTAGAACCCGTCGACACCGGAGTTCGGGACTTCGGTCATCCAGAGGAGCACGTACTGCGACTTGACGGCCTTCTTGGCCTTGATCTTCGCAGTGGTGCCCGACGTGCTGGCGGTGCCGATCTTCTTCATGGAGCTGATGTCCGTCGAGGGAGTCAGCGAATCCGTGGCGTACAGCGAGATCGTCGTGCGCTCGCCGCCGTACAGAAGGGATACGGACGCCTCGGAGACCTCTTGCTCCGAGCCGAGGTCGTAGACGATACCGACACCGGGCTTGTACGGGGCGAGCGGCGGCCCCTCCTTGAACGTCTTGGTGCGCCAGAGCGAGGCACGGTCCGAGTCGAAGGTGCGACGGACGTTCCCCGGGTCCTGGGGGTCGCCCTTGAGGACGAGCTCCTGGCCGTTCTTGATGCTGATCGGCTTCTTGGGCTTGGGCTGGCCCTTGTCGCCGCCCGTGTCGGTGTTCGTCTTGCCCGTGTCCCCGGAGTTCTCGCGGTCCATCAGGGCATCGGCCAGCTGCCAGCTGCCCAGGCCGAGCGCGGCGATGAGCAGTGCGGAGACACCCCACTTGAGGACCCTGCCGGTACGGCTCTGCAGCGGGGGCGGCGGGGTGGGCACGGGCTGCGTGGCCCCGGGGTGGGCCGCCGGACGGCCGTACGTGCCCTGCTGGTAGGTGGTGCGCTGGTACTCGGGCGGAGCGGTGAACGCGGGCTCAGGCGGGCGGATGCGGGGCATCTCGCCGATCGCCTTCACCAGCTCCTCCGGCGTCGTGCACGGAGGATCCTGTCGAGAAGCGGTGGCGCCGTCGTTGACGAGCGCGCGCATGGCGAGCTCCGACAGGCCCCGGTGGACGCCCGCGCGCACCTGGTCGGGGGCGATGAGCCCGACGGCCTTGGGCAGCCCGGAGAGGCCGTACGCATCGTCCTCGTAGGGCCAGCGCTGGGTCAGCGAGGCGTACAGGAGAGCGCCGATCGCCTCCGTGTCCGTGCGCTGCGGCGTGTCGGAGCTGATGCCGCGCAGCGCGGCGTTCACGGCGAGGCCACGGATGCGGTACTGGCCCGTGGAGGTGCGCAGCACGGCGCTCGGGGTCAGCCGCAGGTGCGCGAGGCCCTCGCGGTGCGCGGCGGCCATCGCCTGGGAGACCTGACTCACCAGCTGATAGGCGTCGTGGGCCTCGAGCGGGCTCGCGGCGAGGAGCGCGGTGAGCTCCGTGGCGTCCGGCAGCCACTCGTGGACGACGTAGACGAGGTCGTTCTCCTCGACGGCGTCCAGGACCTGTACGAAGCGCGGGTCGCCGAGCAACGCCGAGGAACGGGCCGCGGCGAGGACCGAGCGGGCCCGCGGATGGTCGGCGGGCAGGAGATGCACGCCGACCGCCCGGCGCAGCTTCTCGTCGACCGCACGCCAGCTGCTGAAACCGTCCAGACGGGTGACGCACTCTTCGAGGCGATAGCGTCTGGCGAGCTTGTGGCCACTGTGCAGTTCTGGGGGTGAGGAGGCCCCGCGGCTCGTCGGCGTATCGGTCTCCGCCGCCTCTTCGTCTGCTGCCGTGTCCCGCTCCCGGGTCTGGGCCACCCCGTCGGCCGTGGCCTGTTCCGCCTTGGCGGTCAGCGGCTCATCGCCGCTGTTGTCTGCCACGTCGACGGCAGCCGTGCTCCGTTCTGCCACCGTCGTTCCTGCCTCCCCATCCATTGCGCTTCGTCAGACGCCAAAGCCAATTGTGCCCACAGTCCGGCGCTATGCACGACACACGGTGGCCGACGATGGTTGTGCGAACCTGCTGATCTCACCGACCGAGACGGCCGCGGACCATTCCGACCATGGAATTGAGCTCCTCGATGCGCATGCGCTTGGCCGCGATGAAGTAGACACCGAGCAGTACGGCACCGCCCGCGACCAGCGCGGCGAGCGAGCCGAGGACGCCCTGCCCGAGGGCCTGCGTGACCGCGTACGCGGCGCCGCCGCCGAGGAGCGCGGCGGGCAGCGAGGCGATGCCGAGCCTGGCGTACGTACGCAGGACGCGAGAGCCGTCCAGGTCGCCGCCGAGCCGCTTCCGCAGCCGGCGCCAGGCGACACCCACGCCCATGGCGTACGCGAGTCCGTAGACGGCCGCCATGCCGGTGACGGCCCAGCGGGTCGGCAGCACCAGGTAGCAGGCCGCCGACGCGGCGGCGTTCACGGCGGCGACGATGACCGTGTTGTAGAACGGCGTCCGCGTGTCCTCGTAGGCGTAGAAGGCGCGCAACACGACGTACTGCACGGAGTAGGGGATCAGGCCGAGGCCGAAGGCCATCAGCATCAACCCCATGTTCGTGGCCTGCGAGCTGCCGGAGGAACCGAAGATCAGGGTGCACATCGGGATGCCGAGCGCGACGAATCCGAAGGCGATCGGCACGATCGCGACGGCCGTTGTGCGCAGCCCCTGGGAGATGTCGTCACGGACCGAGCCGGAGTCTCCGTCGTTCGCGGAGCGGGCCAGCCTCGGCAGCAGGGCCGCCATCAGGGAGACCGTGATGATGGCCTGCGGGAGCCCCCAGATGAGCTGTGCGTTGGCGTAGGCCGCGAAGCCGATGCCGCCCGTCTCGAGCTGGTCGACCGTGGCGGCGGTGGCCAGCTGGGTGACGACGAGGGCGCCCGCCTGGTTCGCCAGCACGAACAGGATCGTCCACTTGGCGAGCTTGGCGGCCTTGCCGAGGCCGTGGCCCTTCCAGTCGAAGCGCGGACGCAGCCTGAAACCGGTCTCGCGCAGGTACGGGATCATCGCCAGGGCCTGCACGACCAGTCCGAGCAGAACGCCGACGCCGAGGAGGCGCTCGGCCTCCGGCGGGATGCTCTTGACGGACATACCGGACGTCTCCGCCGTCCCGTAGACCCAGATGAACATGCCGAGCGTGGCGATGATGACGATGTTGTTGAGGACCGGCGTCCACATCATCGCGCCGAATTTGCCGCGGACGTTGAGGATCTGCCCCATCACCACGTGGATGCCCATGAAGAAGATCGAGGGCAGGAAGTAGCGCAGCAGGGTGGTGCCGACGTCGGTCGCCGCCGGGTCATTGGCGACGGGAACGGACATCACCCGCACGAGTTGCGGGGCGAGCACGATACCGAGGACGGTCAGCGCGGCGAGCGCCATCGTGACGAGGGTCAGCAGACGGTTGGCGTATGCCTCGCCGCCGTCCTCGTCCTCCTTCATGGAGCGCACCAGCTGCGGTACGAACACGGAGTTGAGTCCGCCGCCCACGGTGAGGATGTAGATCATCGTGGGGATCTGGTAGACGACCTGGAAGGTGTCGCCGAGCAGACCGACGCCGAGCGCCGAGACGATCAGGGCGGAGCGGATGAAGCCGGTGAGGCGCGAGACCAGCGTGCCGGCCGCCATGAGCGCGCTGGACTTCAGCAGGCTCGACGCGCGGCCCCCGGACTTGGCGGCGGGCGGGGGCGCCGGAGCGGGCGGGGCCGCCTGGGCAGGCGCAGGAGCGGCCGCCGGGCCCGGGACGAGCGGCTGCTCGGCGGCGGGCGGGTAGCCACCGCCGACGGGCTGCTGGTAGCCGTTGCCCTGCTGGTATTCATCACCGTGCTGGGAGTGCTGGGGGCCGTTGCCCTGCTGGTAGGCGTTCCCCTGGGGGTAACCGCCGTCCTGCGGATAGCCGCCCTGCTGGTACCCGCCTTGCTGGTACTCGTCCTGCTGGTAACCGTTCTGGGGGTAGCCGCCCTGCTGATATCCGCCTTGCTGGTACTCGTTCTGCTGGTACCCGTCCTGCGGGTAGGCGCCCTGCTGGTCGCGGTAGCCACCGGGCTGCTGGTCGCGGAAGAGGTGGGCGAAGGCGTCCGGCTCGTGACGCTCTTCGCCGGCCTGGGTGACCAGGTCGTCGACGCCCACGAACTGCGTCGTGCGGGCGTCGTCGCCGTAGGGGAGGTGCCGGGTCGGCCCCTCCGGCTCGGGGGCCGGGGGCTGGGCCCACACGCGCGGATCGGGGGCGTGCTCCGGGGAGGGCGGCTGGGCGTAGAGCGGCTGCTGCTGGTAGGTGCCGGGTGGTGGCGGGGGGTGCGCCGCGCGGTCGTAGAGCGCCTCGGTCACCGGGTCCTGGGCGGAGAGGTCCTGCGCCCGGTAGGGGTCCTGGTCGTAGGCGTCCTGGAGATACATGTCCGGCGCCGGCTGCGGCGGCACCTGCCCGTGCTCGGGGGAGCCGGGCGGCGGGCCCTCGGACGAGGCGGAGCCGCCCGCGCCCTGGCCACGGTCACCGTCGTACGGCGCGTTCATGGTTACCCCACCTCATCGTCCCCGGGCCCACCGGCCACGACATCGCTCAACGGTCCACTCTCTCACCCGTGTCCGACGGGTCCGTGCTTTCGGGAGCGGTGTCCGGTGTCGGGTCACTCGGCTGCTCGGGGTCGTCCGTCCCGGGTCCGCTGTCGGACTCGCCGTCGGAACCCCCGTCCGGGCCTTCGTCGGGGTCCTGGTCCGGGTTCTGGGCTGGTCCCTCCAGGGCCTGCTTCCGGGCCGCCCGCTTGCGCTGGGTGTACATCCGGAACCCGGCGAGCACGAGCAGGAGGAGCCCACCCGCGATGACGAGCATCACGGTGAGGGTGACCTCGGTGACGTTGACGTCGAAGCGCATCACGTCGCCGTAGGGCTCGCCGTCCTCCGTGTAGAGCCGGGCGTACACGGGGACCGGGCCGTTGGCGTTGGCGGTGGTCGTGAACTTCACGGACTGCGAATGGCCGCCGGCGATCTTGATCGGCTTCTCTTCGAACTGTCCGTCGCCGATCTTCAGGCGCGTGGGGTTCTGCGAGTACAGCCGCAGGACGAGGTGGTCGACGCCCTGCACCAGGTTGTTCTGCACCGAGATCGGAATGGTGGCGCTACGGCCGGAGAGCTTCGCGTCGGACCTCCGGATGAGGGCCACCTGTTTGGTGAGGTCCTCCAGGTACTCCCAGACACTGTCCTGGTAGGCCGATGCCTCGGCCGCGTGACCGCGCCATGACGTCGACATCCCCCGGTCTATGGCCCTCCCGAAGGGGGTGACCACGCGGTCCTTCTCGGTGAGGATCACCTTGAAGCTTTCCAGGCGGTTCTGGGTGTTCTGGATGGTCTCGAAGGAATTCCGCGGAAGTTCCTGCTTGCGCAACGCAGCGGGGTACGCCCCGGTCGACGGCACCTGGGTGGTGGCCTGCGGATCCGGCTTGGCCTTCGCGGCGGCGGTCAGGCTCTCGGGCTGCGACCACTTTCCGTCGGAGAGGGCGTTCAGTGCCTTCTCCATGGTCTGGGCCTGGCTCACCGTGGGCATGCGCTGCGGGGCGACGACGACGCTCCGCTGGTTGTCCGGGTCCTGGAGGTTGATCATGAGGCTCTGGGCGAGGAACTCCTGGACGGCGAGCGTGGAGTTACCGGCCTCCGTCATGTCGCCCTGGAAGGACGTGGAGAGGCGGGCGTCGGCCACCACGGCGGTCGTGCCGCCGCCGATGGGCCGGGCCGCGGTCGGCGAGTACGACAGGCCGCCGGTCTCGCGGAGGCTGTCGCTGCGGGCGATCACCGTGTGAGCGCCCGCGGAGGTGGCGACGTCGACGATCGACGGATCGATGGCCCCGTCGGCAGGCCACGCGAAGTCCGTGATGGGCTTCACCTGAAGGATCGTCTTCACCGTGCTGGCGCCCACCTCGGTGGCTTCCTTGAGATGCCCGAGAGAGCCACCGACCGCCTTGCCGGTGTGCGCGAGGGAGGCGAGGTCGGGGTCGGCGAAGGGCAGCGCGACGACCTTCTTGCCCTTGACGGCGGCCTGGAGGTCGTTGAGCCACTGGCTTGCGACCGACTGGTGCTTGCCCGGCCTGCTGGTCTTCCCGTCGGGGTTCTCGATCCGGTAGCTCTTCGTCATGGCATCGACCGAGGCGAGCAGGCTCGGATCGATGACCCACGTGACGTCATGGCGGCTACCGAGGGACAGGAGCTGCTCCAGGCGGCCGCCCGGGGCGAGCTCGTCGGCCAGGTCGTCGTTCTTGAAGACTGGCGTCTGCTGGTCGTCGGATCCGGTCTTCGCCGTGAGGTGGGTGGAGGTGATGAGCGGCCACATAACCGTGGTCTTCGTCTTCGTGCCGGCGGCGTCGGGCTGCCACGGCAGGAAGGTGCGCTTGATGCCGAGCACCTGGGGGTAGGGCTGGGTGCTGGTCTGTCCGGTGAGGGCGACGCCCAGCTGATAGACGCCGTCGACGCCGAGGGACAGCGCCTTGACCGGTACGGAGATGCTGAAGTCCTGGCGCACGCCCGGTGCGAGCCTGGCGAACTTCTCGACGTACTTCCCGCCGATCTCCCGGCCCTCGGCCCCCGGCTGGAAGCCCGTGCGCTTCGCGGCGCTGTCGATCGCGCTGCGGCTCGTGAGGGGCGTGCCGACGCGCAGTCCGACCTGGGCGCCGGTCACCGTCTGCTTGCCGTTGTTGGTGACCGTGCCCGAAACGGTGAGTGTGTCGTCCTCATCGGGAGCGTTGGGGGTGAGCGAGTCCAGAGAGACGTCTACGGTGCGTGAGCCGGTGGCGTCGGCCTTCGCGCCGGCCACGGCCGTCCCGATCTTCGCGCTCGGTGTGGCGGCCTGCGCCACGGGCCCTGCCGGGGCCTGTAGGAGGCCGGCCAGCAAAGGGGTACCCACCAGCAGTGCTGCGGTGCGCCGCAGCCACCGGCGGGCAGGTGAGGGGCTTGTCCCCGGGAAGTCTGCCGCCTCGGCCACGCGTTCGCCCGTCCCTCGTCGTCAGTGGTCGTCGGTTGTGCGTCCACGCATGGTAACGATGCGCGCTGTGGCGAAGTGCCGCGGACTGCTCCACGTGATCGGAAGACCCGGCGGAAGCGGCGGCAGGACCCCTGTGGGGCCGGGCGGGAATCGGGTCGGCCGCGGGCGCCCGGGGCACGTACCCTTTTCTGTTGTGCCGAACGCCAACGAAGACAATCCCAGCGCACTGAGCCAGGTGCAGCGCCGCGCGGTCAGTGAACTGCTCCGCGTGTCCCCTGTCGCGGACGACCTCGCCCGCCGTTTCCAGGAGGCCGGGTTCTCCCTCGCCCTGGTCGGCGGCTCGGTCAGGGACGCCCTTCTGGGCCGGCTCGGCAATGACCTGGACTTCACGACCGACGCTCGCCCCGAGGACGTGCTGAAGATCGTCCGGCCGTGGGCCGACGCGGTCTGGGAGGTCGGGATCGCCTTCGGCACGGTCGGCAGCCAGAAGGACGCCCGGGTCGGCGACGACGACCTGAGCTTCCAGGTCGAGGTCACTACGTACCGCTCGGAGGCGTACGACAGGACCTCGCGCAAGCCCGAGGTGTCCTACGGCGACTCCATCGAGGAAGACCTCGTACGCCGTGACTTCACGGTCAACGCGATGGCCGTGGCCCTGCCCGAGAAGGAGTTCGTCGACCCGCACGGCGGGCTGGAGGACCTGGCGGAGCGCGTCCTGCGCACCCCCGGCACCCCCGAGGAGTCCTTCTCCGACGATCCGCTGCGCATGCTGCGGGCCGCGCGCTTCGCCGCACAGCTGGACTTCGAGGTGGCGCCCGACGTCATCGCCGCGATGAAGGCGATGGCCGAGCGCATCGACATCGTCTCCGCGGAACGCGTCCGGGACGAATTGAACAAACTGCTTCTGTCCGCACACCCGCGCAAGGGCCTGGCCCTCCTGGTCGAGACGGGCCTCGCCGAGCGGGTCCTGCCCGAGCTGCCGGCGCTGCGTCTGGAGCGGGACGAGCACCACCGCCACAAGGACGTCTACGACCACTCGCTGATCGTCCTCGAGCAGGCGATGGCACTGGAGACGGACGGCCCGGACCTGACGCTGCGGCTCGCGGCGCTGCTGCACGACATCGGCAAGCCGAAGACGCGGCGCTTCGAGAGCGACGGCCGTGTCTCCTTCCACCACCACGAGGTGGTCGGCGCCAAGATGGTCAAGAAGCGGATGACGGCGCTCAAGTACTCCAACGAGCTCGTGAAGGACGTTTCGCGTCTGGTCGAGCTCCACCTGCGCTTCCACGGCTACGGCACGGGAGAGTGGACGGATTCGGCCGTACGCCGCTACGTACGCGACGCGGGACCGCTCCTGGAGCGGCTGCACAAGCTGACCCGCTCCGACTGCACGACGCGCAACAAGCGCAAGGCGAACGCCCTGTCGCGTGCGTACGACGGCCTGGAGGAGCGCATCGCCCGCCTTCAGGAACAGGAGGAGCTGGACTCGATCCGCCCCGACCTCGACGGCAACGACATCATGGAGATCCTGGGAGTGAGCCCGGGCCCGGTGATCGGCAAGGCGTACAAGTTCCTGCTGGAGCTGCGCCTGGAGAACGGGCCGATGGAGCGGGACGCGGCGGCGACCGCGCTCAAGGAGTGGTGGGCCGCGCAGGACTGACTCGGGGGTGGGCGCCTTGCGGCCTCACGGATGGATGCTTCACGGCTTCACGGCCTCACGGTTTCACGTGAAACATCCACCACCCCGGATACGCCGAGGGGCGTTGTTTCACGTGAAACCGAACCGTGAAACAACGCCCCTTGGTGGTGCCCTACTAGGCCTTCTTCAGGCAGAGCACGACGTCGTGGCCCTTGCCCTGCTGGTAGTAGGCGATCTCGGAGGTCTTCACGGTCTCGCACTTCGAGCTGTCGCTGGTGCCGTCGAACTTCTCGACGACCTCGAACTCGGAGTCGCTCGAGGAGCAGTCGACTTCCTTGAGGTCCGGTGAGATCTGCGTGCCTTCGTTGTGCATGCAGCTGCCGACCGAGATGGTCTCGGCGTCGCTCTTGCCGAGGACGAACTTGCCGACGGCTATGAGAATCGCGACCACGATGAAGCCGCCGATGCGCAGAAGCAGCTTCTTGCCACCGCGGCGGCGGGGCGCGGCCGGCGGCGGGGGGACGGGCCCGCCCTGGTTGTAGGGCGTGTACGGCTGCGTCACGCCCGGCTGGCCATAGGGGTTCTGGCCCTGGGGAGGGTACGGAGCCTGGCCCTGAGGCGGGTACGGAGCCTGGCCCTGGGGCGGCGGAGTGGTCACTTTGGGAGTCCCCCTCGAACGAGAGCGCGATGGCGCGAATACGACGCCCGTAAGTTATCCGGGCGTGGTGGGATCTCTGAAGTCCAGAGGGGCTCTGTGGCACTGATGTGACACTTATTGCGCGTCAAATCGGGCCATAGCGCCAGCAATTGCCGCGTAGAGCAGAGCCACACCGACGACCAGGGGAACCGATCGGCCGTCAGGCGGCAGTACCAGCGCGGCCACCGCGGCGGCGCCGACGAAGGCGACGTTGAAGAGGACGTCGTAAACGGAGAAGATTCGGCCTCGGAAGCCGTCGGCCACCGAGGACTGCACCACCGTGTCCGTGGCGATCTTCGCGCCCTGGGTCGTCACACCGAGGACGAAGGCGGCGACGAGCAGTGGGACGGGCTCGAAGGGGAGGCCGAGCGCCGGTTCGAGGACGGCCGCCGTGCCCGCACAGGCGACGATCCAGCCGCCGGGCTCCAGCCGACCCACCGCCGCCGGTGTCACCAGGGCCGCCACGAAGAACCCCGCGCCGGAGACCCCCACGGCCAGGCCGAGCAGCGCGAGCCCGTCGGACTCCGTCGACGTCCAGGCGTACCGGCACAGCATCAGGACCATGACCGTCAGCGCGCCGTAACAGAACCGCAGGACCGTCATCGCGGCCAGCGCGCGGGCGGCCGCGGGGCGCTGCGCCAGGTGTCGTACGCCCGCTGTCAGCCCGCGTGCCGTGCCCGCGAGGGCAGCTGCGAGCCGTGGCTGGACCTGGTCCGGGTCCGGGTCCGGGTCCGGGCCGAGCAGTTCGCGTGCCATGCGCAGCGAGGCCAGCGCCGCGCAGAGGTACAGGACGGCCCCGAGGAGGACCACCGCCGCGTCCGAGTCGGAGCCCACCAGACGTACGACGAAGGCGAGGCCGCCGCCCAGAGTCGCGGCGAGCGTCCCAGCGGTCGGGGAGAGGGAGTTGGCGATGACCAGGCGGTCGGCGTCGACCACGCGGGGCAGCGCGGCCGAGAGCCCGGCCAGGACGAAACGGTTGACTGCGGTGACGCAGAGGGCCGAGACGTAGAAGAGCCAGTCGGGGACGCCGCTCAGCATCAACACGGCCGTCACGGACGCCAGGGCGGCCCGTAGGAGGTTGCCGTACAGGAAGACCTGGCGGCGCTGCCAGCGGTCGAGCAGGACACCCGCGAAGGGGCCGATCAGCGAATAGGGCAGGAGCAGCACCGCCATGGCGGAGGCGATCGCCCCCGGGGAGGCCTGCTTCTCCGGTGAGAAGACGACATAAGTGGCGAGCGCGACCTGATAGACGCCGTCGGCCCCCTGGGAGATGAGCCGTACGGCGAGGAGCCGCCGGAAGTCCCGCAGCCGTAGCAGTATCCGCAGATCACCGACGACAGCCATGGAGCACACCCTCACATACGAGGAGGGTCCCCGGGCGTCATGCCCGGGGACCCTCGACAAGCGACAAGGAGAGGGCTGTTTAGCGCTCGACCTCGCCCTTGATGAACTTCTCGACGTTGTCGTAGGCCTCGTCGTCGAAGTACTGGACCGGCGGGGACTTCATGAAGTACGAGGACGCGGAGAGGATCGGGCCGCCGACACCGCGGTCCTTGGCGATCTTCGCGGCGCGCAGGGCGTCGATGATGACACCCGCGGAGTTCGGGGAGTCCCAGACCTCGAGCTTGTACTCCAGGTTCAGCGGGACGTCACCGAAGGCACGGCCCTCGAGGCGGACGTACGCCCACTTGCGGTCGTCGAGCCACGCGACGTAGTCCGACGGGCCGATGTGGACGTTGTCGGCGCCCATGTCGCGGTCGCGGATCTGCGAGGTGACGGACTGCGTCTTCGAGATCTTCTTCGACTCGAGGCGGTCGCGCTCCAACATGTTCTTGAAGTCCATGTTGCCGCCGACGTTCAGCTGCATGGTGCGCTCGAGACGGACACCGCGGTCCTCGAACAGCTTCGCCATCACACGGTGCGTGATGGTGGCGCCGACCTGCGACTTGATGTCGTCGCCGACGATCGGGACACCGGCCTCGGTGAACTTGTCCGCCCACTCCTTGGTGCCGGCGATGAAGACCGGCAGGGCGTTGACGAACGCGACCTTGGCGTCGATGGCGCACTGCGCGTAGAACTTCGCGGCGTCCTCGGAACCGACGGGCAGGTAGCAGACGAGGACGTCGACCTTGCGGTCCTTGAGGATCTGGACGACGTCGACCGGGGCCTCGGCGGACTCCTCGATGGTCTGGCGGTAGTACTTGCCCAGACCGTCGAGGGTGTGGCCGCGCTGGACCGTGACGCCCTTGCTCGGCACGTCGCAGATCTTGATGGTGTTGTTCTCGCTGGCACCGATGGCGTCCGAGAGGTCGAGGCCGACCTTCTTCGCGTCGACGTCGAAGGCGGCGACGAACTCGACGTCACCGACGTGATACTCGCCGAACTGGACGTGCATCAGGCCCGGGACCTTCGTGTCCGGGTCGGCGTCCTTGTAGTACTCGACGCCCTGGACCAGCGAGGCGGCGCAGTTGCCCACGCCGACGATGGCTACGCGAACCGAACCCATTCCGGTTGCTCCCTGTGTGATCTCGGTATTCGGGATGAAACCCCGCGGAACGCTGGGTCTCACTTATTGGGGTCATCGGACGGATCCGGCGGCGGGTTGGTCTCCCGCCGCCGGGGCAGGCCCGCCGACTCCCCAGATGTGCTGTTCTGCTGAGCGGAGCTTCCGGGGGCGGACCGTTGCTGGTCCCGCCCCGCCCGCTCGCTCTCGATGAGCTCGTTCAGCCAGCGCACTTCGCGCTCCACGGACTCCATGCCGTGCCGCTGAAGTTCGAGCGTGTAGTCGTCCAGGCGCTCCCGGGTACGGGCCAGGGAGGCGCGCATCTTCTCCAGACGCTCTTCGAGGCGGCTGCGGCGGCCCTCGAGCACCCGCATCCGCACGTCCCGCGAGGTCTGCCCGAAGAAGGCGAAGCGGGCGGCGAAGTGCTCGTCCTCGTAGGCGTCGGGGCCGGTCTGCGAGAGCAGGTCCTCGAAGTGCTCCTTACCTTCCGCCGTCAACCGATAGACGATCTTGGCGCGACGCCCCGCGAGCGGAGCCGCCAGGGCGTCTTCGGAGCCGGCGCCCGACTCCTCGATCAACCAGCCGTTGGCGACCAGCGTCTTGAGGCAGGGGTAGAGCGTCCCGTAGCTGAAGGCACGGAACACTCCCAGCGATGTATTGAGCCGTTTACGCAGCTCATAGCCGTGCATCGGGGACTCACGGAGCAGACCGAGCACAGCGAATTCCAGGATGCCGGAGCGCCTGCTCATCTTCGCCTCCCGTCTGCCACGGTCCCTCAGCACGGCCTTTATGCCGAGCTGATGTATCGACTCGATACATCGAGACGATAGAACGGCGATCCGGTTGATACAAGAGGGGGCACGGTGAACGGCGTCACATCACCGATTCGTAGGAAGTAACTTGCCTGATTTGGGGTGAACTTCGGCTCTACGAGGGTTTTGACGGTGCGTAGTCTGTGCGCCATGTATGCCGCCGGGAACCAAGTGACGTATGAGAGCGTCATCGTCCCCGGTGTAGTGCGGGTGAGTTCCGGAACGGGCGCATCCGTACTTCGGGGGGACCGGAAACCAGCCGCCGTTTCCAGGCGTGGACAGCTGCGCCTGCCCGAGGAGTAATCGTTCGATGAGCGAGCACCGTCGCAAACCGCCGCAGCCGCAGGGCGGCGGACGCGCCGCGGCCAGGCGCGGCGCCCCAGCAGCGCCGTCGGGCCGCCGCGCGGCACCGCGCGGCGACACAGGATCGCCCTCTTATGGAGCGCCCGGCCCGTCCCATGGGGCGTCCGGGTCCGGGGCCCCTGACGAGGGGGACCGGCCCTACGGCGGCCGGGCCGAGGCGCGGCGTGCCGCGCAGCGCAGCGGTTCCGTCGGCACGGGTGGCGGCCGCCGCAGGGCGCCCGACGGGGGTGGGCGCTCGGGCGGCGGCGGCCGTCGTGGCGGTGGCGGCTCCGGCGGGTCCGGCGGACCGGGGCGCGGCAGGGGGCGTGGCGCGGAGCCTCCCCGCAAGAAGCGGTTCATCGACTATCCGCGCGCGGGCATGAGCGGCGCGCGCCGCTGGGTGCCGTCGTGGCGTCTGGTCACGGGCATGTTCATCGGCTTCCTCGGCAGCCTGATGGCCGTCGCCGGCATCGCGTACGCCCTGGTGGAGGTCCCGGAGGTCGACAAGGCGGCCAAGGCCCAGAACAACGTCTACTACTGGGCCGACGGCAAGCAGATGGTCGCGACCGGTGGTGAGCGCAACCGCCAGATCATCGATTACGACGACATCCCCCCGGAGATGCGCTACGCCGTCATGTCGGCGGAGAACAAGACGTTCGAGAGTGACAAGGGCGTCGACCCGATGGGCATCACGCGTGCCCTGGTCAACATGGCCAAGGGCGGGCAGACCCAGGGTGGCTCGACCATCACCCAGCAGTACGTGAAGAACGCGCGTCTCGGTGATCAGTCGCAGACGTTCACCAGGAAGTTCAAAGAGCTCTTCATCTCCATAAAGGTCGGCCGGCAGGTCTCCAAGGAAAAGATCATGGCGGGGTACCTCAACACCGCCTACTACGGACGCGGTGCCTACGGCATCCAGGCGGCCGCGCGGGCGTACTTCGACAAGGAAGCCAGTGAGCTGGACCCGAGCCAGTGCGCTCTCCTCGCCACGGTGCTCAAGGGCGCCACGTACTACGACCCGGCCGGCTACCCCGAGATCGACCCCGCTGCCAACAAGGACGACAACACCGCCCGCGCCAAGAAGCGCTGGAAGTGGATCCTCGACGAGGAGGTCAAGGACGGCCGCCTGACCGCCGAGCAGCGGGCCAAGTACACGAAGTTCCCGAAGCTGGAGAACCCGCGGTCGAACATGGACCTGGCCGGACAGACCGGTTACCTCGTGGACCTGGCCAAGGCCTATGTCATCAGGAACACCAACATCACCGCGGAGCAGCTCCAGCAGGGCGGTTACGAGATCCACACGACCTTCGAGAGGGAGAAGGTCGAGGAGCTCGAGGACGCGGTGAACAAGGTCCGTAAGGAGAGGATCAAGCCGAAGCTGCGTCCGGAGAAGGACACGCACGTCCAGTTCGGCGGCGCCTCGGTGGACCCGAAGGACGGCGCGATCAGGGCCATCTACGGTGGCGAGGACGCGACCAAGCACTTCACCAACAATGCCGACCAGACCGGTGCCCAGGTCGGTTCGACGTACAAGCCGTTCGTGCTGGCCGCGGCGTTCAAGTACGGCGTGCGCGACCCGGACGGCGCGGAACAGCAGGCCGAGGCCGAGCGGACCATCGTCAACCCGAAGAGCCTGTACAGCGGCAAGAACGAGTTGAAGATCCAGAAGTACAACGGGCAGGTCTGGACGGACCGCGACGGCAAGCAGTGGAACCAGAAGAACGACGGTAACCAGTCGTACAACCCTCCCACCTACCAGATCGACCTCCGCGAGGCGATGAGGGAGTCGGTCAACTCGGCCTATGTGCAGCTCGGCATGGACGTCGGCCTGGAGAAGGTGAAGGAGGCCGCCATGGACGCCGGCCTCAAGGATGACAGCTCCATGGCCGGTGCCACCTACCCGTCCTTCTCACTCGGCACCTCGTCGCCGAGCGCGATCCGGATGGCCGGGGCGTACTCCACCTTCGCGGCGAGCGGCAAGCAGAACGATCCGTACTCGGTCAGCGAGGTCGAGCACGAGGGCGACACGGTCTATCAGCACGAGAAGCAGACCAAGCAGGCCTTCGACGCGGAGGTCGCCGACAACGTCACCGACGTGCTGCGGACCGTCGTGGACAAGGGCACGGGTACTTCCGCCCAGCTCTCCGGCCGTCCGGTCGCCGGCAAGACCGGTACGACCGACGGCAACAAGTCGGCCTGGTTCGTCGGCTACACCCCGCAGCTGTCGACGGCGGTGAGCATGTACCGGCTCGATGACGACGAGACCAACAAGAAGCGCAAGTTCCTCGAGATGTTCGGCACGGGTGGCGAGAAGAAGATCCACGGCGCCTCGTTCCCCGCGCAGATCTGGCAGGACTACATGGAGCAGGCGCTCAAGGGCAAGCCTGTCGAGAACTTCCCCGTGCCGGGTCCGATCGGCAGGATCGTCGGTGAGACTCCGCCCCCGCCGCCGTCCCCGACGGAGACCGAGAAGGAGCCGGAGGAGAGCACCTCCCCGACGCCCACGGAGTCCGAGTCCTCGAAGCCCCCGTCGGAGACGCCCGACCCCGGCGAGTCCTGTGAGCCGCTGGACTGGGACTGCAACCACGACGGCGGTCAGGAGAACGGCGGTGCCGCTGACGGCGGCGTCGACGGCGGACCGGGCGGGGAGTCACCGCCACCGTCGGACGACCCAGCCGGTGGCGGGGACAACAACGGCAACGGCAACGGAGGCGGGGGCGGCTTCATCGCCGGGCAGCGAGGCTGAGCCGTACCCGCCGGGGTGACTCGGCGGGACGCCCGGGACTCCCCCGCGGATGTTTCACGTGAAACGAGGGCCGTCGCACCGATGGGTGCGGCGGCCCTCTCCGTGTTCTCAGTCGCGTACGGCAGGATGGCGGGCATGCCCAGTGCAGACCCCAGCGCGGAGACGCCGCACACGAGCACGTACGAGCCTGCGAGCACGCAGGAGCCGGAGCCGGTACGGCCCACGAAGGAGGACGAGGTCGCTCGGGCCGGCAGCGAGCTGATCGGGGGCCCGATCGGCCGAAGAGTGCTGTTCGCGGCGACGTGGTGGACTCCCGTGCGCGTCATCGCGCTCGTCGCACTCGGGATGTTCGCACTCGGGATGATCCAGAAGATGCCGTGCTACAACGGCGCGTGGTTCTTCGGGGCGAGCTCGCAGTACACGCACGCGTGCTACTCCGACATCCCGCACCTCTATCAGGGGCGTGGCTTCGCCGACGGCCTCGTGCCGTACTTCGACAAGCTGCCCGGCGACATGGAGTACCTCGAGTACCCGGTCCTCACCGGAGTGTTCATGGAAGTGGCCTCCTGGGTCACACCCGGCAGTGGCTCCATCCAGCACCAGGAAAAGATCTACTGGATGGTCAACGCCGGGATACTGATGGCCTGCACGGCGGTCATCGCCGTGTGCGTCGCGCGCACCCATCGGCGCCGCCCCTGGGACGCGCTGCTCGTCGCCCTGGCGCCGGCGTTCGCGCTGACGGCCACCATCAACTGGGACCTCCTCGCCGTGGCCCTCACAGCCGCCGCGATGCTGATGTGGGCACGCTCGCGTGCACTGGCTTTCGGTGTGCTCCTCGGCCTTGCGACGGCCGCGAAGCTCTATCCCGTGCTGCTCCTCGGGCCGCTGCTCATTCTGTGCTGGCGCGCGGGCAGATGGCGGGAGTTCGGGACCGCGCTGCTCGGCACGGCGGGCGCCTGGCTGCTCGTCAATCTGCCGGTGATGCTGCTCGCGAGCGACGGCTGGTCGAAGTTCTACACGTTCAGCCAGGAGCGCGGCGTCGACTTCGGGTCCTTCTGGCTGATCCTCTCCCAGCGCATGGATTCCCCGCTGACCACCGACACGGTCAACGCCCTGGCGACGGTGCTGATGCTCGTCGCCTGCCTGGGCATCGGAGCGCTCGGCCTCACCGCACCGCGTCGGCCGCGCTTCGCGCAGCTCGCCTTCCTGGTGGTCGCCGCGTTCGTCCTGACCAACAAGGTGTACTCGCCGCAGTACGTCCTGTGGCTGATTCCCCTCGCCGCTCTCGCCCGGCCGCGCTGGCGCGACTTCCTGATCTGGCAGGCGTGCGAGGTCGCGTACTTCCTCGGGATCTGGCTGTATCTGGCGTACACGACGAGCGGGGACGCCCACAAGGGGCTGCCCACGGAGGGATACCAGCTGGCGATCGTCGTGCACCTGTTGGGCACCCTGTACCTGTGTGCCGTCATCGTGCGCGACATCCTGATGCCGGAGCGGGACACCGTGCGGCGGGCCGGGGACGACGACCCGTCAGGGGGCGTCCTGGACGGCGCGCGGGACGTGTTCGTCCTGGGGGCCGCGGGCCGTTCGACGCGGACCGTGCTGCACTCCACCGGGGCGCCCGCCGTGAAGTGGGGCTCGGCCACCGATCTGTCGCACTGAGGAACCGGAAGGTTTCACCCTGAGCGAACACGAGTCGGATCAGTACGCGGAAGGGCCGGTACGACTCGTCGTCGTACCGGCCCTTCCGCTTGCTGGATCGATCCGCCTCAGCGGTCGATGATCCGGTCGAACTGCGTGGTGGTGTGCCGCAGATGGGCCACCAGCTCCTCGCCGACCTTCGGCTCCGGGGCGTCGGAGGGGACGAAGAGGATCGAGACCTGCATGTGCGGCGGCTCCGCGAACCAGCGCTGCTTGCCCGCCCAGACGAACGGCGACAGGTTCCGGTTGACCGTCGCGAGGCCCGCGCGGGCCACGCCCTTGGCCCGCGGCATCATGCCGTGCAGCGCCTTCGGGGCCTCCAGGCCGACACCGTGCGAGGTGCCACCGGCGACCACGACCAGCCAGCCGTCCGACGCGGCCTTCTGCTGGCGGTAGCCGAAGCGGTCGCCCTTCGCGACGGCGGTGACGTCCAGGACGGCGCCGCGGTACTCGGTGGCCTCGTGGTCGCCCAGCCAGAGTTTCGTGCCGATGCGGGCACGGAAGCGGGTCTGCGGGAACTGCTGCTGCAGCCGGGCGAGTTCACCGGCCTTGAGATGGCTGACGAACATCGTGTGCAGCGGCAGGCGGGCGGCGCGCAGACGGTCCATCCAGCCGATGACCTCCTCGACGGCGTCCGAGCCGTCGGTGCGGTCCAGCGGCAGGTGGATCGCGAAGCCTTCGAGACGTACGTCCTCGATGGCCGCGTGCAGCTGCGGAAGCTCCTGCTCGGTGACGCCGTGGCGCTTCATCGAGGACATGACCTCGATGACGACGCGGGCGCCCACAAGGCCGTGTACGCCGTCGAGCGACGACACGGAGCGGATGACGCGGTCGGGCAGCGGCACGGGCTCCTCGCCCCGCCGGAACGGGGTCAGGACCAGCAGGTCGCCGCTGAACCAGTCCTTGATCCGGGCGGCTTCGTAGGTGGTGCCCACGGCCAGGATGTCGGAGCCGAAACGCGTGGCCTCCTCGGCGAGGCGCTCATGACCGAAGCCGTAGCCGTTGCCCTTGCAGACCGGGACGATGCCCGGGAACTGCTCCAGCAGGTGCTTCTGGTGTGCCCGCCAGCGCGCGGTGTCGACATAGAGCGTGAGCGCCATGGCTGGATCCCGTCACCTTTCTCGTGTCTGCGGTGTATCAGAGTTATGGAAGGAAATTGTGCGGGATCAGCGGCGCGACATGTAGATGTCGAGCGCCTTGTGCAGCAGCTTGTTGAGCGGGAAGTCCCACTCGCCGATGTACTCGGCGGCCTCACCGCCGGTGCCGACCTTGAACTGGATCAGACCGAAGAGGTGGTCGGTCTCGTCCAGCGAGTCGGAGATGCCGCGCAGGTCGTAGACGGTGGCACCCATGGCGTACGCGTCGCGCAGCATCCGCCACTGCATCGCGTTCGAGGGCCTGACCTCGCGCCCGATGTTGTCCGAGGCGCCGTAGGAGTACCAGACGTGCCCGCCGACGACGAGCATCGTCGCGGCCGACAGGTTCACGCCGTTGTGCCGCGCGAAGTACAGCCGCATGCGGTTGGGGTCCTCGGAGTTGAGGGCCTGCCACATCTGCTGGAAGTAGCCGAGCGGCCGCGGGCGGAACTTGTCGCGGATGGCCGTGATCTCGTAGAGGCGCTGCCACTCGGCGAGGTCCTGGTAGCCGCCCTGGACGACCTCGACGCCCGCTTTCTCGGCCTTCTTGATGTTGCGCCGCCAGAGCTGGTTGAAGCCCTTCTGGACCTCGTCCAGGGAGCGGTTGGCCAGCGGCACCTGGAAGACGAAGCGGGGCTGTACGTCGCCGAAGCCGGCGCCGCCGTCCTCGCCCTGCTGCCAGCCCATCCGGCGCAGCCGGTCGGAGACCTCGAAGGCGCGCGGCTCGATGTACGTGGCCTCGACGTCCCGCAGCCGCTTCACGTCCGGGTTCTGGATGCCCGCCTTGATCGCCGGAGCGTCCCAGCGACGGATCACGACCGGCGGACCCATCTTCACGGAGAAGGCGCCCTGCTGCTTCAGATGCGCCAGCATCGGCTGCAGCCACTCGTCGAGGTTCGGGGCGTACCAGTTGATCACCGGGCCCTCGGGCAGGTACGCGAGATAACGCTTCAGCTTGGGCAGCTGTCGGTAGAGCACCAGGCCGGCACCGACGAGCTGGCCGGTCCTGTCGTCGAACCAACCCAGGTTCTCCGAGCGCCATTCGCTCTTCACGTCAGCCCATGCCGGGACCTGGCAATGACTCGCCGACGGCAGTGTCTGGATATACGCCAGATGCTGCTCGCGACTGATGGTCCTCAGGGTCAGACTCATTCGGGGCGCTCCTCGGGCTGGTGTGTCCCCATGGGTACAGGGGCTCCGGCTCTCGCGCCGAAGCCTACTGCGCCCTGCGAGCGCCCCGTCTGGGCGTACGGAACTAGGGCCCCGGCCGCTCGGCGCGGCCGGGGTGCCGCGAGGCCGTCAGCCGACGATTCCGCCGAAGAGTCCGCCGTGGGCCATGCCCAGGAAGAACCCGATCGCCGAAGCGCCGAGGCCCAGGATCAGACCGAAGCGTTCCCTGGTCGTCGCCGAGATGAGCTGGCCGTACGCACCGGTGGCGATGCCGACCAGGCCGGTCCACGAGCTGATCAGATGGAGGTTGTGGAACATCGCCGTCACGAAGGCGATCACCCCGAGCACCAGGGTCACGCCGACCAGCGTGTCCTGGAGCGGATGGGACTTGCCGTCCGTGGCGAAGAGGGACGTGGCGGTGTTCGGTCGCATTGCTTGTGCCATGTGAGGCACCTCCTGCGGAAGGCGGCGCATCGTAGCGCCATACACACCCGATGTGTACAGATTCTGCCCGTCCCCCGCCGGATTTCAACCGGAAGCCTCGGTGCGGGTACTCTGTACCGTCTGCACCGGTGTCTGCCCTGGCCACAGCATGAGCCCCCGCTCGCGGGAGCCGATTGTCAGTGGCGGCCGATACCGTTGCGTACGCATCACGACCCTCCTGCCACGGAACGACCGTGGCCGCTGAGTCCAAAGGAGGTGGGTTCCACATGCGTCACTACGAAGTGATGGTCATCCTCGACCCCGATCTCGAGGAGCGCGCTGTCTCCCCGCTGATCGAGAACTTCCTCTCCGTCGTCCGTGAGGGCAACGGAAAGGTCGAGAAGGTCGACACCTGGGGCCGTCGTCGTCTGTCCTACGAGATCAAGAAGAAGCCCGAGGGCATCTACTCGGTCATCGACCTGCAGGCCGAGCCTGCGGTCGTCAAGGAGCTCGACCGACAGATGAACCTGAACGAGTCGGTCCTCCGGACCAAGGTCCTCCGTCCCGAGATGCACTGAGCTCTCTAGCTCAGCAGCACCCGGGAATCGAGTAGCAGCAACAAGCAGCCAGCAGCAAACCCGCCGAGAGGTTCCCCCATGGCAGGCGAGACCGTCATCACGGTCGTCGGCAATCTTGTCGACGACCCCGAGCTGCGCTTCACCCCCTCCGGTGCGGCGGTCGCGAAGTTCCGTGTCGCGTCCACCCCCCGCATCTTTGACAAGCAGACCAATGAGTGGAAGGACGGCGAAGGCCTGTTCCTGACCTGCTCGGTCTGGCGTCAGGCGGCGGAGAACGTCGCGGAGTCGCTCCAGCGAGGCATGCGCGTCATCGTGCAGGGCCGGCTGAAGCAGCGGTCCTACGAGGACCGTGAGGGCATCAAGCGCACGGTCTACGAGCTGGACGTCGAGGAAGTCGGCGCCAGCCTGAAGAACGCCACGGCCAAGGTCACCAAGACCACCGGTCGAGGCGGCCAGGGCGGTTACGGCGGCGGCGGTGGCGGCGGCCAGCAGGGTGGCGGCGGCTGGGGCGGAAGCTCCGGCGGCGGTCAGCCGCAGGGTGGCGGCGGTGCTCCCGCCGACGACCCCTGGGCGACCGGTGCGCCGGCCGGCGGCGGCCAGCAGCAGGGCGGCGGCGGTGGCGGCTGGGGCGGAAGCTCCGGCGGCTCCGGTGGCGGCTACTCGGACGAGCCCCCCTTCTAAGCCTCAGGGCCTGGGTCCTCAGGGCTTTCAGGCCTCCGGGCCGAGGGTGGGCCGTAACCCCACTTCTTGATCACACAGGAGAAACACCATGGCGAAGCCGCCTGTGCGCAAGCCTAAGAAGAAGGTCTGCGCTTTCTGCAAGGACAAGGTCACGTACGTGGACTACAAGGACACGAACATGCTGCGGAAGTTCATTTCCGACCGCGGCAAGATCCGTGCCCGCCGCGTGACCGGCAACTGCACGCAGCACCAGCGTGACGTCGCCACGGCCGTGAAGAACAGCCGTGAGATGGCGCTGCTGCCCTACACGTCCACCGCGCGATAAGGGAAGGGTGACCGACTAATGAAGATCATCCTCACCCACGAGGTCTCCGGCCTCGGTGCCGCCGGCGAGGTCGTAGACGTCAAGGACGGCTACGCCCGCAACTACCTGATCCCGCGGAACTTCGCGATCCGCTGGACCAAGGGTGGCGAGAAGGACGTCGCGCAGATCCGTCGTGCTCGCAAGATCCACGAGATCGCGACCATCGAGCAGGCCAACGAGATCAAGGCCCAGCTCGAGGGCGTCAAGGTCCGCCTGGCCGTCCGCTCCGGCGACGCCGGTCGTCTCTTCGGTTCCGTCACCCCGGCCGACATCGCTTCGGCGATCGAGGCTGCCGGTGGTCCGAAGGTCGACAAGCGCCGCGTCGAGCTGGGCTCGCCGATCAAGACGCTGGGCGCCCACGCGACGTCCGTGCGTCTGCACCCCGAGGTTGCCGCGAAGGTCAACGTCGAGGTCGTCTCCGCCTAAGCACTGCGCTTGGCAGAGCTGAAGCAATCGTTGGGCCGTACCCCTCGGGGTGCGGCCCAGCGTGCTTCACGAGAGAGTGCTCGGGCTGTTTCACGTGAAACGTTCAGCGCGTGGCGCCCGTGACGATCCAGTGGCCGGAGCGGGAACGCAGCCACAGAGTCACCATTCGTACCGCCATCATCAGCGTCATCGCTCCCCACAGCGCGGTCAGACCGCCGCCGAAAGTCGGTACGAGCAGGGCGACGGGGGTGAAGACCGCCAGCGTGACGATCATCGCCTTGGCGAGGTACGGTCCGTCGCCCGCGCCCATCAGGACGCCGTCGAGGACGAAGACGATGCCGCAGATCGGCTGAGCGAGAGCGACTACCGCGAGGGCGGGCAGCGCCGCGTCATGGACGGCGCCATCGCTGGTGAAGAGCGGGATGAACAGCGGCCGTGCGAGGACGACCAGCAGACCGAGTACGACGCCCGAGGCGATGCCCCACTGCACCATCCGTCGGCAGACGGCACGGGCGCCGTCCGGATCGTCGGCGCCCAGGTAGCGTCCGATGATCGCCTGTCCGGCGATCGCGATGGCATCGAGCGCGAAAGCCAGCAAACTCCACAGGGACAGAACGATCTGGTGGGCGGCGATGTCGGAGTCGCCGAGACGGGCCGCCACGGCGGTCGCGATCATCAGGATGGCCCGCAGCGAGAGCGTGCGGACCAGGAGCGGTGCGCCGGCTTGTGCACAGGCCCGGATTCCGGCGGCATCGGGGCGCAGCGAGGCGCCGTGCTGCCTGGCGCCACGGATGACGACGAAGAGGTACACGGCGGCCATGCCGCACTGGGCGATGACGGTTCCCCATGCGGAGCCGGCGATGCCGAGGTCGGCGCCGTAGACCAGGGCGACGTTGAGGACGGCGTTGGCGACGAAGCCGCCGATCGCGACGTACAGCGGGGTCTTGGTGTCCTGAAGGCCGCGGAGCACGCCTGTCGCGGCGAGCACGACGAGCATGGCGGGGATGCCGAGCGAGGAGATCCGCAGGTATGTGATGGCGTACGGGGCCGCGGTGTCCGAGGCGCCGAAGAGGTCCACGAGGGCCGGTGCGGTGGGCAGGACGACGGCGATGACGACGGCTCCGAGGAGCAGGGCGAGCCAGATGCCGTCCATGCCCTGCCGGATGGCGGCCGGGAGATCTCCCGCGCCCACCCTGCGGGCGACGGCGCCCGTGGTGGCGTACGCGAGGAAGACGAAGATGCTCACCGCGGTGGTGAGGAGCGCCGAGGCGACGCCGAGGCCGGCGAGCTGGGCGGTGCCGAGGTGCCCGACGATGGCGCTGTCGGCGAGCACGAAGAGGGGCTCGGCGACGAGTGCGCCGAACGCGGGGACGGCGAGCGCGATGATCTCTCGGTCGTGCCGTCGCCGAGCGGCCTTGGGCGCCGCGGGAGCCTGTGTCATGGGCACCAATCTAATCTTCCACAGGTAAGAGATGCAACGTTCTTTAGACCCTTACTTCGCCTGGCTCTCGGCGCGTCGTCCGGCGTGTTTTGCAACGATCTTGGTCCGACCGGGAAAGTTTTTCTTCTGCACAGCCGGTGGATGGGAAAAGTGCAGGTCAAGCGGCATTTTAAGAACTCGCTGAGTGCTTGTTCACAGGGCTGTCCACCGGGCCGTGCACAGGTTTCGCGGAGTTCTCCACAGCATCGGGCCCGTCATCCACACCGCCTGTGGATAACCAGATTGGCTGACGGTGCCCGCGGGCCTACCGTGGTCCGGCGCCCGCCTCGTCGTACGGCCTCGGAAACCCGGGAAAACCGACGCGTCAGAACCGGAGTTGGGCCCCCGTATTTGTCAGTGTCGTGCCGTACGAAAGAGGGGCACGGCGAGGTCCGCGCGGCGGACGGGAGGAGGTGGCCCGGTGAGTATCTCCGAGCCTTTGGACGACCCCTGGGCCGACAGCGGTCCCAGTGACCGTCTGCCCGTCTCCCGCCAGCGCCGCGACGGAGGCCGGGGCCGTGACGAGCAGCACGACCGCGGCCGTGAGGGCGGCTGGGACGGCGGAGGTTCGTCGTTCGAGCGCGTTCCCCCGCAGGATCTCGACGCGGAGCAGTCGGTGCTCGGCGGCATGCTGCTCTCCAAGGACGCGATCGCCGATGTCGTCGAGGTCCTCAAGGGCCACGACTTCTACCGGCCGGCGCACGAGACGATCTACGCCTCGATCCTCGACCTGTACGCGAAGGGCGAGCCGGCCGACCCGATCACCGTGGCGGCCGAGCTCACCAAGCGTGGTGAGATCACCAAGGTCGGCGGCGCATCGTATCTGCACACGCTGGTCCAGACGGTTCCGACCGCTGCGAACGCCGAGTACTACGCGGAGATCGTCCACGAGCGTGCGGTGCTGCGCCGCCTCGTCGAGGCCGGTACGCGCATCACCCAGATGGGATACGCGGCCGACGGCGACGTCGACGAGATCGTCAACAGCGCCCAGGCCGAGATCTACGCGGTCACCGAGCAGCGCACCACCGAGGACTACCTGCCGCTCGGCGACATCATGGAGGGTGCCCTCGACGAGATCGAGGCGATCGGCTCGCGCTCGGGGGAGATGACCGGTGTGCCGACCGGCTTCACCGACCTCGACCAGCTCACCAACGGCCTGCACCCGGGCCAGATGATCATCATCGCCGCCCGTCCCGCCATGGGTAAGTCGACGCTCGCCCTCGACTTCGCGCGCGCCTGCTCGATCAAGCACAACATGCCGAGCGTGATCTTCTCGCTCGAAATGGGGCGCAACGAGATCGCGATGCGTCTGCTGTCCGCCGAGGCGCGCGTGGCCCTGCACCACATGCGCTCCGGCACGATGACCGACGAGGACTGGACGCGCCTCGCCCGGCGCATGCCGGACGTCTCGGCCGCCCCGCTCTACATCGACGACTCCCCGAACCTGTCGATGATGGAGATCCGCGCCAAGTGCCGCCGCCTCAAGCAGCGGAACGACCTGAAGCTCGTCGTCATCGACTATCTGCAGCTGATGCAGTCGGGCGGTTCCAAGCGGTCCGAGAGCCGCCAGCAGGAAGTCTCGGACATGTCGCGAAACCTGAAGCTCCTGGCCAAGGAGCTGGAGTTGCCGGTGATCGCGCTCTCGCAGCTGAACCGTGGTCCCGAGCAGCGCACCGACAAGAAGCCGATGGTCTCCGACCTGCGTGAATCCGGTTCGATCGAGCAGGACGCGGACATGGTGATCCTGCTGCACCGCGAAGACGCGTACGAGAAGGAATCACCTCGCGCGGGCGAGGCGGACATCATCGTGGGCAAGCACCGTAACGGCCCCACGGCAACGATCACGGTCGCCTTCCAGGGCCATTACTCGCGCTTCGTGGACATGGCGCAAACCTGATCCCGGGGGCCCGCGTCACGCGACGGCGGTTCCCTCGAGCTCGACCAGCTGGCCGGGGATGGCCAGTCGCGTCACTCCGAGCATCGTGGTGGTCGGCGCCACCCCGGCAGCTCCCAGCCGGGCTGCCAGCACGCCGTAGTGCTGGAGGAGCAGATCGACGTCGGTCGTGTAGACGTTGAGCCGGACGAGGTTCTCGGGAGACATGTCGGCCTCGCCGAGCACGGCCTCCAGGTTGTCGATGCTCAGCGCCAACTGCGCTGCCATGTCACCGTCGTGCCGAGGCTCGCCGTCGCCGCTCATCGCCGTCTGCCCCGAGATGTACAGGGTCCGGGTGTGGCCGGACACGAGCTCACCCTGGTTGAACCCCATCTCCACCGACCACTTCACCGGGTTGACCGCCGTTCGCTCCATCGCCACGTCAGCTCCATTCGCTTCATTCGGACTTCGTGCCATATCGGTTGTCGCGTTGACGAGCGTCGCAGCGAATCACGACATCCTTGGTCATGTATTTCGATAAAGTTCCCGCATGCGCGCCGACCGGTTGGTCTCACTGGTCCTGCTCCTGCGTCAGCGCGGTCGGCTGACAGCGGACACGCTCGCCCGGGAGCTGGAGGTGTCCACGCGCACCGTGCTGCGTGACATCGAGGCGCTGTCCGCGGCCGGCGTCCCGGTCTACGCCGAACGTGGTCGGCACGGCGGTTTCGCGTTGTCGCCCGGTTTCCGGACCGAGCTCACCGGACTGAACCACGACGAGGCCCTTGCCCTGCTGACGGCTGGGTCCGGGCGCGGCGAGCAGGTGTTCGGCCTCGGCTCGGCGCTCGCCTCGGCCATGCGGAAGGTGGTCGACGCACTGCCCGAAAGCCATCGGGCCACCGCGAGCGACGCGGTTCAGCGGTTCCTCGTCGACCCGGAGACCGACCTGCTCTCACGCCGGCTGGTCGCCGAGGAGGTACCCGACGCCACGATGATCGAGGTTCGGCGGGCGGTGCTCGCCGGGCACAGGCTGCGCATCCATTACGAGGCCACGGATCAGACACCGCAGTGGCGCACGGTGGACCCGATCGGCCTGGTCACCGTGCGCGACCGGGCCTACTTGCTGGCCACGAGAGCGGGCGCGGACCGCACCTACCGGCTGTCGCGGGTGCTGGCCGCCGAGGAACTTCCCGAAACGGCGCAGCGACCGGTCCAGGTCGACCTGGACCGGATCTGGCGGGAACGCTCCGCGCAGTTTCTCTCCGGCGGCGACCACATCACCGTACGAGTCAGGGTGAACCCGGCGCGGCGCGAGGAGTTGCTGGACACCGCGCTGGCCGTCCGTGCGGAGGAGCCCGACGGTGACGGCCGGCTGCGGCTGGAGGTGACCTTCCAGGACTCACGACACGCCGAGTGGGCGCTGTGGCAGCTCGGCGCGGACGCGGAAGCCCTGGCCCCGCAGTCGTTGCGCGCCTCCCTACGTGACCGTGCCGCCGCGATGGTCACGTGCTACGCAGAGCCGTAGTCACGTCGTCTCGACGGCCTGGCGGTGCGAGAGGGTGATGCGGCGCCGGGTCGGGTCCACGTCGAGGATCTTGACCAGGAGGCTGTCGCCGACCTGGAGGGCGGGCTGAGGGGTGTCCGGACGTGCGGCGGAGAGTTCGGAGTTGTGCACCAGGCCCTCTAGGCCGTCGTCCCTGTCCTCGATGCGTACGAACACACCGAAGGGGATGACTTTGGTGACCTGGCCGACGATCGTTCGGCCTGTCTGCTCGGCCAGCAAGGGCAGGGGGTCTTCGTGGAGGGCCTTGAGGGACAAGGACACGCGTTCGCGTACCAGGTCGATGTCGAGGATCTCGGTGTCGATCACCTGACCGACGGAGACGACGTCGGAGGGGTGGCTGAGGGGGCGCCACGACAGCTCGGGGATGTTGATGATCGCTGCGAAGCCGCCGCCGCTTTTGCCGCTACCGCTCCCGTCGGGGCCCCCGATGTCCACGAACGTGACGCCGAAGTCAGCGGTTTGGATCACCGTGCCACTGATGATGTCGCCTCGGCGGAGTGTCCTGATGAAGTCCCAGTTCCGGTCGCTCGCTGTGGGCTCGGGCCGCCAGCGGGCGCGGAGCACGCCGTCGCTGTCGGGCATGACGGCGGTGAACAGGGGCACGCAAGCGAGGGCGTGGGCGTCGGTATCCGTGGCCGTATCGGTGTCGGCGTACCCGGACAGAAGCATCGCCGCAACGGCACCTGATATTCGGGCGGTCAGCTGGGGGAACTCGGTCTCGTCGGCGATCGCGCTGCGGATACGGCCGCTCTCGT
Source organism: Streptomyces sp. NPDC093510 (assembly GCF_040683555.1). Lineage (NCBI taxonomy): Bacteria > Bacillati > Actinomycetota > Actinomycetes > Kitasatosporales > Streptomycetaceae > Streptomyces > Streptomyces sp. NPDC093510. The sequence continues at coordinate 71,396 of NZ_JBFBEE010000015.1, read as the reverse complement.
CTTCCCACACCCCTTCGACGAGGCCCTCCGCGGGGAGCGCGTCGAGGACCGCGGCCGTGTCCGACGACAGGTGCGGCCATACGGCCAGGCGGGCGCGGGGAGCGATCCGGGAGCGCACCGCGTCGACGGTGTCGCGGGTGAGCCGGTGCCATCGCGTGGCGCCTTCGAGGTACGTCTCCTCCAAGGCCCCGGCGCGACCGGAGGCGACCGCCCAGTGCACACCGGCCCAGAATGCGTCGTCACCCGGCCGGACGATGTCTTCGTCGCTGGTCTCCATGGCGTACGGGGAGGCGTCCAGACGTTCCGGGAAGAGTCCCAGCGCACGGGTGCGGGCCAGTGCTCGCCCGCCGGGCCGCCTGCTGCCGACGTAGAGGTACTGGTCCCATCCGACATGCACGGCGAACGCGTCCTCCCACTCCAGGCGGCACCAGGCACCCGACTCGCGGAGCATGAGCCGCGTCAGTTCCAGGCCGACAGCGAGCGGAACGTCCGCTCCGTCGTGGAAACCGGCGAGGCCGGTCGGGAAAAGCGCGGCGAGTCCGAAGTCGTCCTGGGGGCGGCCGGTACCGAAATGCGCGAGGGAGGGGACCTGCGGCTCGCGTACGGACAGTCGGTCGATTCCGGCTTCCGCAGCGAACGCCTCGACCGCTTGCAGGTAGGCATTCTCCAGCACGCCGTGATCACTGACGCTGTCCTCGGCACCGGTGTAGTGCCCGTGTTCGTCGCGGTCGGCAGGGTCGTATTTGGTGACGCGGTAGACGTAGGGGAGCTGCACGTCGCCATCTTGCGGCATGGGGCCGGCCCCGCGGCACTCAGATGCCGGCCCTGATGGGGCGTAATCCGGCCCTACGGAGGCTCAGAACGCGTTGAGCCCGGTGAGTTCGCAGGAGAGGTCCCAGAGGCGGGCTGCCGCGTCCGGGTCGAGGGCCCAGGGCTTGACGCCGCCGATCAGCATGTCGTCGGTGGTGGCCGGTTCGGCGATGTCGCAGTCCTGGCAGTAAGCCCCTCCACGCTCGGCCGGCAGCGGCGAGGTGGCCGCCCACACGGCTGTCGCCGCGCCCTGCTCCGGTGTCTTGAAGCCGGCGGCCGGTGTGCCGTCCGGGGTCACCCAACCCTGTGCGAGCCACTCCTCGCGGGGGATGTGGCGCTGCAACGGGGTGAGGATGCTGCCGGGGTGCACGGCGAAGGCGTGCAGGTCCTGGGCGGCGCCGAGGCGGTCGAGGTGCAGGGCGAAGAGGGCGTTGGCGGTCTTGGACTGCGCGTAGGCCAGCCACCGGTCGTAGCCGGTGCGGAAGTGCGGGTCCGTCCAGCGGATGTCGGACAGGAAATGTCCGGAGGAAGCGACCGCTACGACGCGGGCGCCGACGGGCGCGAAGGCCGGACGAAGACGGTGGGTCAGTGCGAAGTGCCCGAGGTGGTTGACGGCGAAGTGCGCTTCCCAGCCCGGACCGACACGCGTCTCCGGACAGGCCATCACGCCCGCCCCGTTGATGAGGAGGTCGAGGGAGCGGCCGGTCTCGATAAAGCGCTCGGAGAAGACGCGGATGCTCTCCGGATCCGCGAGGTCGAGGGCGTGCACCTCTGTCCGCGGGATGTCGCGCAAGGCGTTCTCGGCGGTCTCGGGGCGGCGGGCGGGAACGACGACGTGCGCGCCCGCGCGGACGAGCGCGCGGGTGGTCGCGAGGCCGAGGCCGGAGTACCCGCCGGTCACCAGAGCCGTGGTGCCTGTCAGATCCGTGCCCGTGAGGACGTCGTCGGCCGTGCTGAGGGCGCCGAATCCGGAGCCCAGCTTCTGCTGCTTCTGCTGCGCGGTGATCATGTCGGCGACGCTAGAACCTAGAGTGCGAGCTAGGTCAAGGGTCGTTGGCGCAGAGACAGTCGAAGGGGCCGGGCGAGGGATGAGCGGGCAAGCGGGCGGTCTGTCCATAGGGAAGGTCGCAGAGGCGACCGGCCTGAGCGTGCACGCGCTGCGGTTCTTCGAGCGGGAAAAGCTCTTCCTGCGCGAGATCCCGCGTTCCGGCGGAGGCCGGCGGGTCTATGAACAGGCGGACGTGGACTGGCTCCTGCTGTGCGGGCGGCTGCGGGACTCGGGCATGCCGATCGCCACGATCAAGAAGTTCGCCGCACTCGTGCGTTCGGGACCAGGCAACGAGCCGGACCGCCTCGCGCTGCTCCAGGAGCACGAACGCAACGTACGCGCGAAGATCGACGACCTCGACGCCTGCCTGGAAGTCATCCACGGCAAGGTCGTCACCTACGAGCAGCACCTGCGCGACGGGACAGCCGCAGGACTCTGGTCACCGTCGCCGCTCACACTCCCGCGTCGCGATTCGTCGGTGAAGTGACGGACCAGGACGACGCCGCCGCGGCAGGCAGCGGCGCCGGGCAGACGCTTGAGGAGAGAACTCATGCAGGCTCGCATGCAGAACCCCACCGTGATCTTCCCCGAGGCCATGAAGGCCGTGCTGATCCTGTCGAAGGTCGCCAGGAAGCAGGGCCTGCCCCAGACGACGATCGAGCTGGTGCAGCTGCGCGTGAGTCAGATCAACGGAAGCAGCGTCTGCGTGGACGGGAACGCGCGCAGTGCCACCGCGGCGGGCGCCACCGACGAGCAGTGCGCGGCCGTGGCCGCCTGGCGGAGCACGTCCTGCTTCACCGCGGAGGAACGCTCCGCTCTCGCCCTCGCAGAGGCCGTCACCCGGGTCGCGGACCGGCCCGACGCGGTGCCGGCGGCGATCTGGGACGAGGCCGCGAAGTACTTCACCGAGCAGGAGCTGGCAGCGCTCGTCCTCGCCATCGGGGTGGCCAATATGCTCAACCGAATCAACGTCACCACGCGGCGGGCGGCCGGATCGCAGCCCTGGGAGGCATGACGGAGCGGGGTGCCCGGACCGGCAGGGCGAGGCGCTTCGAATTCGCTCGACGCACGGGCTTCTCCCAGGTGAACTGGTCCCATGACGACACCCCATGAAGAGCTGCTCCCCTCCACCCGTCGAGCTCTGCTGCACCGCATCGCCACCGCTCAGACGGAGGGCCGTTCCCCGTCACTGGTCGCCGCTGTGGCCAGGGACGGAGAGTTGGTGTGGAGCGGCGGTCGCAGCATGGTGGACGGGCACGAGCCGGACGAGAACGTCCAGTACCGCATCGGTTCGATCACCAAGACGTTCACCGCCGTGCTGGTCATGCGGTTGCGTGACGAGGGCGTGCTGGATCTCGGCGACCCGCTGGAGAAGCACCTTCCGGGGACCGGTGCGGGGGAGGTCACCATCGCCGAGCTCCTCGCGCACACCGGCGGGCTTGCGGCCGAGACCCCGGGCGAGTGGTGGGAACGCACTCCCGGAACGGTGCGCCCGGAGCTCGCCGACGTTCTGGGTGAGGCCCCCTTCAAGCACCCCGTCGGCCGGAGCTTCCACTACTCCAACCCCGGCTACACACTGCTCGGTGCGCTGGTGGAGGCGCTGCGGGGTGCCCCGTGGGAGGAAGTGCTCCGCCGCGAGGTGCTGGAGCCGCTGGGGCTGAGCCGCACGAGTGCCCAGCCGCAGGAACCGCACGCCGGCGGCTGGGCGGTGCATCCCTGGGCGGACGTGATGATGCCGGAGCCCGTCGAGGACCTGGGGTTGATGGCTCCGGCCGGCCAGCTGTGGTCCACCACGGCGGACCTCGTGCGCTTTGGATCCTTCCTGGTGAAGGGCGACGACCGGGTTCTCGGCGCGGATTCCGTACGGGAGATGCGGACGCCGTCGGCTCCGCTGTCGGCGGGGGAATGGGACAGGGTGTACGGCCTGGGACTGGACGTGCTCCGGTGGGAGAGGGGCAGCCTGGCCGGGCACGGGGGCTCGCTGCCGGGCTTCCTCGCCGCCTTGTGGGTGAGCGAGGCGGACGGTGTGGCGGCGGTCGCGCTCGCCAACTGCACGTCGGGGCCGCCGGTCGGCGCGCTGGCCGTGGACCTGGTGAAGATCGTGTCCGAGGCCGAGCCGCGAATTCCGGAGCCGTGGCGGCCTCTTCCCGAAGTCGACGGGAAAGTACTGGAGTTGGCCGGTCCCTGGTACTGGGGCACGCAGGTGCTCGTGCTCCGGCTGACGGCCGACGGAGGGGTGGAGCTGGGGCCGCTGTCCGGCTGGGGACGCCAGGCTCAGTTCCGGGCCAACGGTGACGGCACGTGGACGGGGCTCAGTGGGTACTACGCCGGGGAGCTGTTGCGGGCGGTGCGGCGGCCGGACGGTTCGGTGAGCCATCTCGACCTCGGGTCGTTCGTCCTCACCCGCAAGCCGTACGACGAGGGGGCGCCGGTGCCGGGCGGGGTCGATCCGCAGGGCTGGCGCGGCTTCTAGCCTCTGGCTCTTGGCCTTGACGGTACGGGGGCTGTTTCACGTGAAACAGCCCCCGTGAAACAGCCCCCGTCATGCGAACACCCGCATCTGTTTCACGTGAAACAGGCCGTCCCGCCCTCCGATTGGGGCCGAACAGTGGCCTCAGAGCTGCAACTTGAAGCCCACATGCGACGCCGAGAAGCCGAGCCGCTCGTAGAAGCGGTGGGCGTCGGTGCGGGTGGCGTCGGAGGTCAGCTGGACCAACTGGCAGCCCTGGCGCTGCGATTCCTCGACGGCCCACTCGATGAACCGTGTTCCGAGCCCACTGCCGCGCTCGTCTGCATGGACGCGCACTCCCTCGATGATCGAGCGGGTGGAACCCTTCCGGGAGAGCCCCGGAACGATCGTGAGCTGGAGCGTGCCGACGACGCGCCCCTGGCGCTCGGCGACGACCAGATGCTGGTTCGGGTCGCCGACCAGCCGCTCGAACGCCGTGACGTACGGGGTGAGGTCCTCCGGCGATTCGCGTGCGGCGCCCAGGGGGTCGTCGGCGAGCATGCCCACGATGGCGGGCAGGTCCGTGGCGACAGCAGGGCGTATCTCAAGATCTCCCATGGTCGCAGCCTATGCGTAGGCGTAGCCCGAGGCGTAGGCCTTACGCAGGTACGCGCAGTGTTTCGACGGCCTTGACCAGCGGGGCGAGCTCGGGGTTCCGCGCGGCCTCGTCGAGGGCCTCCCGCAGGGCGCCGTCGTTGGTGGGGCGCGCCTCGTCGAGCAGCGTGGCGCCGGCCTCGCTGACGTCCGTGTAGATGCCGCGGCGGTCGGTGGGGCACAGATAGCGGGCCAGTAGGCCTCGCTCCTCGAGCCGGGTCACCAGGCGGGTGGTCGCGCTCTGGCTGAGCACCACGGCATCGGCGACCTGCTTCATCTGCAGGTGGCCGCCTTCGCCGTCGTGCTGGCGGTTGAGGACGTCGAGCAGGCTGTACTCCCGCACGCTCAGGCCGTGCTTGGCCTGGAGGGCGCGCTCGACGTGGGCCTCGATCTTCCCGTGGAGCAGAGAGAGGGCGCACCAGCTCTGGGCGAGCGCGGTGAGTGCGGGGTCTGTCGCTGTCATGGCTCCTCGTTCCTCCGTCCCGGAGTGCCGTAGCGGCTGTGGCTGCGGCTGAACCCAGGATAGTCCACCGATGCAATATCCAGCGGTTGCAAGTATCCCGCGTGTGCAACTATTGTGGTCGCACGTTAAGCGCACCTGCAATCGTTTGGAAGGTAGATCCATGCCTCTCGCGCTTCTGGCCCTCGCGATCGGGGCTTTCGGAATCGGAACCACCGAGTTCGTGATCATGGGACTGCTTCCCGAGGTCGCGGGTGACTTCGGCGTCTCCATCCCCACGGCCGGCTTCCTCGTGACCGGCTATGCCCTCGGCGTCGTGCTCGGCGCTCCCCTGATGACCGCCCTCGGCACTCGGATCCCGCGCAAGCGGATGCTGATGCTGCTGATGGGCCTCTTCGTCGTCGGCAATCTGCTCTCCGCCGTCGCCCCGGTCTTCGGCGTGATGCTGGCAGGCCGCGTCGTCGCGTCCCTCGCCCACGGTGCCTTCTTCGGCATCGGCTCGGTCGTCGCGGCCGAACTGGTCGCCCCCGAGAAGAAGGCAGGGGCGATCGCCATGATGTTCTCGGGCCTCACGGTCGCCAACGTGATCGGTGTCCCGCTCGGCACGCTCGTCGGCCAGGCCATCGGCTGGCGCATCACCTTCGTGATCGTCGCCGCCCTCGGCGTCCTCGGTCTCTTCGGCATCGCCAAGCTCGTGCCGGACCTGCCCAAGCCCGCAGGAGTGCGGCTGCGCGACGAGGTCGGCGCCTTCCGCAACGTACAGGTACTGCTCGCCATGGCGATGACCGTCCTCGGCTTCGGCGGCGTCTTCGCGGCCATCACCTACATCACGCCGATGATGACGGACGTCGCCGGATACGCGGACTCCTCCGTCACCTGGCTGCTCGTCCTCTTCGGGCTCGGCATGGTCGGCGGCAACCTCGTCGGGGGACGGTTCGCGGACCGGGCGCTGATGCCGATGCTGTTCGTGGCGCTGGGCTCCCTCGCCCTGGTGCTCGCCCTGTTCACGGTCACCGCACACAACAAGTTCGCTGCCGCTGTGACCGTCCTGCTGATCGGCGCGTTGGGCTTCGCCACCGTGCCGCCCCTGCAGAAGCGCGTCCTGGACTACGCGTCGGGCGCCCCGACGCTCGCCTCCGCGGTCAACATCGGCGCCTTCAACCTGGGCAACGCGCTCTCCGCCTGGCTGGGCGGACTCGTCATCTCCGCCGGCTTCGGCTACACCGCCCCGAACTGGGTCGGCGCGGTGCTGGCCGCTTCCGCCCTCGTCCTGGCTCTCGTCTCGGCCGCCCTGGAGCGTGGCTCCGGAGCACCCGGCCTGGTCGTCGCAGGCGCGGCGCCTGTCGAGCAGCGCACGCCCGTCCATCACTGACCTCGGCCCACCCCGATCCCCCAGCACACACCTGGCACCACCCCGCAAGGAGAAACCCCTCATGAGCACCACCCCCGCCACCGCTGTCTCCCCGCTGACCATCGAGGACGCCGAGGCACTCGTCACCACGGCCCGCCGCGCGGCCGAGGAAGCCGGTGTCACGGTCAGCGTCACCGTCCTCGACGCGGGTGGCCACCTCCTCGCCTTCCGGCGCGACGACCGCGCCGTGCTGATCTCCGGCGAGACCAGCACCCGCAAGGCCTACACCGCGCTGCAGCTGAACGCCCCGACCGCCGACCTCGTCGACGCGGTTCAGCCGGGCGGCCTCTTCCACACCCTGCCCACCGCCCTCGACCGTCCGCTCCTCTTCATCGCGGGCGGAGTACCGGTCCACCGTGACGGCCGCCTGATCGGCGCCATCGGCGTCGGCGGCGGCGCCCCGCAGCAGGACCACGGCTTCGCGACGGCGGCCGTGGAGGGCCTCGCGTAACGCGCGCACAGAACATGAAGGCCCGCCCCGGGGCACCCGGGGCGGGCCTTTTGCGCGTGGAAGGTCGTGACTGACGACCGGGTCAGCCGGCCGCGACCGTCAGAGGTGCGAAGCGGCGGGTCCAGTCACCGGGCAGCTCCGGGGTCCCGTACGCCATCACGGAGTTGAAGGCGACGGACTCAAGGCCGTTCTCCTTCACCCACGCCAGAAGCTCTTCGTGCCGTACGTCGATGTCGGTGCGCAGGGGACGTTCGGTACCGGCACCGAGCGAGGCGATGAGAGCCTTCGCGGTCTCGGTGTCCCGGGCGACGAGCGGGCCCACGACATGCGTCTCCATGTTGGGCCAGGCGCCCGCGTAGCCGACGATCTCCCCGTCGGCCTCCGCGACCCGCAGCTGATCGGTGAAGGCGGGGAGCCGGGTGATCACGTGCATACGGTCCTGGCCGAAGACCTCGATGTCGAGCTGGAGGATGGCGCCGAGATCCTCCGCCGTGGCCGGCCGGGTGGCGACATCGGGCAGCGGTCCGACGGCGGCGAAACGCCCTGCGACCATCTCGGCCCGGCCGATCACCTTGAAGCCGAGCTGCTCGTAAAGGAGGCGGCCGGTCGGTGTCGCGTGGAGAGTCAGTGGGGTGGTGGCCGCCTCCTCGACGGCGTACTGCATCAGTCGGCGCCCGACGCCCTGGCGGGCGTACCGCTCGGCGACGAGGACCATGCCGATCGCCGCGAGGGCGGGGCGCTGCGGAGGGCCGTACTGGGTCACTACGTAGGCGCCGATGAGGCCGTGGCCGTCGGGGTCGTCGATGCCGTAGCCCGTTCCGGCCGACAGCAGCAGACCCCACTTGTGTTCTTCACGCGGCCAGCCCCGGTTCTCGGACAGATCGGCGCAGACCCGCAGATCGCGGGGGGTCAGTCGGCGGATGGGCAGTGCGGAGAGCGAAGGTGTCGACACGCGGGTCAGGCTGTCTGACGTACATCCTCGGCGTCCAGCCGTTTGTGGGCAGAAGCACGTTGCTTTTGGCCACCTGGGGTCCGGTCGCGGTGGGAGGACCTCCGCGGCTGGTGACGGACGGACAGCGAGGTTTCACGTGAAACACGGGTGCCGGTCACAGCGGTCGGGTCGGAGCGGCCAGGGGGTGTCCGAGGACGGGAGCGATCGCGGGCACTAGCCTCGGTGCCCATGGCACGCCTACACCTCTTCGATCTGGACGGGACGCTGCTGCACGGCACGGCGGCCCCCGTGGAGATATCGCGACAGCTCGGCCTGGACGCCGAAATAGCCGAGCTGGAAAAGGACTTCGTGGCGGGGCACATCGGCTCGCCGGAGTACGCGGTGCGGGTGCACGCCCTGTGGGCGGAGCTCACGGAAGCACAGGTGTCGGCCGCCTTCGACGGGGCGCCTTGGCTCTCCGGCATCCAGGAGACCTGGACGGAGATCCGGGAAGGCGGTGACTACTGCGCGGTGATCTCCCTCTCGCCGTCGTTCTTCGTGGAGCGGCTCATCGGATGGGGTGCGCACGCGGCGCACGGGTCGCGTTTCCCGGCTGTGCCGTTCACCGGGCCCGTCGATCCGACGGGCATTCTCAACGCGGCGGCCAAGGTGAAGATCGCGGACCGTCTCTGTGAAGAGTTCGGGGTGGGCAGGAGCGATTGCGTCGCGTACGGCGACTCGCTTTCCGACCTGGAGTTGTTCGGCGTGGTGCCCGTTTCTGTGGCGGTCAATGCGGATCAACGGCTGATGAGCCTGGCCACCCACTCCTATGTCGGGCGGGATCTGCGTAAGGCGTACGAATTGGTCCGGCACGGCCGGTAATTGGGGCAATGGGCAGGCGAGGCCGTGGAATTCAGGGCGAAGGGGAGAGGGGCTTGTGCGTTCGGCCCGTGCCGGTAGGGTCGATCAAGGTTCGTGCCGGGTGCGTCACTTCGCACTCAGGGGGGTACGCGCGCAGATCAATGAAGCCTAACGGGGTAAAGAGATCCAGAACCCGTACTTCCAGTTATGCGGACGGTACGGCGACGGGGAATGGGATGCTGCGGTGAGTCGACTGCGGCCAATGTCACATTCTCGACCTACTTGTCCGTAGGGTCCGGGGGTCCGGGGTTCAATGTGGCCGTATCGGCCACCGAGGCAGAGCGGGGAAAGCAGGCAGCTTCCGGCAGGAAGTGCGCAGACCTACCGAGAGATGTTCGAGGCGAGGCACAGCATGGACGCTCCGACCACCGCGTCGGCGGATGACGGCACTTCCGGCGACGGGGGCGGCTGGTTCATCCCGCGCAAGCCGTCGAAGCAACCGGAGGGCGAGGACCGTCAGCCGCCCACCGTCTCGGCGCCGCCCACCGTGTCCGCGCCGCCCGCCACGGAGCCGACAGACGAGCGAATACCCTCCGCTCCTCAGGCCCAGGGCTCATCGCCCCTGCTCACTGCCCCGAAAGCCAAGCCGTCGCAGAAGGCGTCCTCCGACGCGGTCCTGGTGCAGCGCACGATGGCCGAAATAGGCCCTGTCTCCGACAAGGTCACCTCGTACTTCTACGCGCTGCTCTTCACCCGGCACCCTGACCTCCGTGCCCTGTTCCCCGCGGCCATGGACACCCAGCGGGACCGCATTCTCAAGGCACTGCTGACAGCGGCCGAGCACATCGACCATACCGACGTCCTCGTCGCGTACCTGAAGAACCTCGGGCGCGGACACCGCAAGTACGGCACTCGGCCCGAGCACTACCCAGCCGTCGGCGAGTGCCTGATCGGCTCGCTGAGCCGGTACGCGAGCGCGATCTGGGACGAGGAGACCGAGGCCGCCTGGGTCCGGACGTACACGACGATCTCCCAGGTCATGATCGACGCGGCCGCCGAGGACGAACTGCGCGCCCCCGCCTGGTGGTTCGCCGAGGTCGTCTCGCACGACCTCAGGACCCCGGACATAGCGGTCGTCACCGTCCGGCCCGACCAGCCGTACCCCTTCCTCGCCGGGCAGTACACCAGCCTGGAGACCCCCTGGTGGCCGCGGGTCTGGCGGCACTACTCCTTCGCGTCGGCCCCGCGCTCCGACGGGCTGCTGTCCTTCCACGTCAAGGCCGTCCCGGCCGGCTGGGTGTCCAACGCCCTGGTGCACCACGCCCGTCCCGGTGACGTGTTGCGGCTCGGCCCGCCCACCGGATCGATGACCGTCGACCACACCACCGACAGCGGTCTGCTCTGCCTGGGCGGCGGCACGGGCATCGCGCCCATCAAGGCGCTCGTCGAGGACGTCGCCGAACACGGCAGACGGCGCCCGGTCGAGGTCTTCTACGGCGCGCGCACCGATCACGATCTGTACGACATCGACACGATGCTGCGGCTTCAGCAGTCCCACCCCTGGCTGGCCGTCCGTCCGGTCGTCGACCAGCGGGCCCAACTGCCGGACGCCGTGCGTGAGTACGGCCCGTGGAACGAGTACGACGCGTACCTCTCGGGCCCGCCCGGCATGATCCGCAACGGAGTGGACGCCCTGCGGGACGTCGGCATCCCGGAGGGCCGCATCCGGCACGACTCCGTCGAGGAACTGGTGGCGTCCGACTAGGGAGGCGCTAGCCCAGATCGGGGGCGTGCATCGCGCGTACGCCCTCGATGTTGCCGTCCAGGTAGTGCCGCAGTGACAGCGGTACGAGATGGACCGAGGCGATGCCGACGCGGGTGAAGGGCACATGCACGATCTCGTACTCGCCGCACGGTTCCTCGACCTCGGGGCCGTGTCGCAGACCGGTGTCCATGAACTCCAGACGGCAGACGAAGAAGTGCTGCACCTTCACGCCTGCCGCACCCCCGTCCTCGGCGATGTGCTCCACGGTGTCGACGAAGCAGGGCACGACATCGGTGATCTTGGCGCCGAGCTCTTCGTGGACCTCACGATGGAGCGCGTCGACGACGGAGGCGTCCTCCGCCTCCACGCCGCCGCCCGGGGTGACCCAGTACGGATCGACACCGGGCTTGGTGCGCTTGATCAGGATCAGGTCGTCTCCGTCCAGCAGGACGGCGCGTGCGGTGCGCTTGACCACGGGTCGGACGGTCATGGGGGAAATGTGGCCCGGACTGTTCCACGTGAAACATCGTGAACCAGCCGCGCCCCCCATCAAGCCCAGTCGACGGCAGCGCGCAGTAGCCACTCGTGCGCCCGCGCTATATGCGGCATGGCGAGTGTCCCGGTGCGCACCGCCAAAAAGTACGTACGCAAAGGGGGCACAGCGGGGTCGAGCAGGGCCACGACGTCGCCGCGTTCCAGGGCCGCGTCGCACAGATAGCGGGGCAGCACGGCGAGGCCCGCGCCCGAGACCACACAGGCCAGCACGGCGCGCAGATCCGGCACGATGACGGCGCCCGACGCGGCGGGACGGGCGTCGAACACGGCGGCCCAGTAGCGGGAGACGAACGGCAGCGACTCGTGGACCTCGACCACCGGAAGGTTCTCGAGCGGCTGCGCCGGCCGTCGGCGCAGCCGGCCGGGCCCCAGACGGGCCGCCCAGCGCTCCCCCGCGACCAGGACGTGCTCCTCGTCGCAGAGCGGTGTCGCGGTGAGCAGCGGGCCGCGGGGCCGGTTCGTCGTGATGGCCAGGTCGTGGTGCCCGGCGGCGAGCCCCTCCAGCACCTCCTCGGCGTTGCCGAACGAGGTGCGCAGGGCGCAACGGTGACCGTCATGCCCGGTCAGGCAGGTGAGCGCGGGTAGCGCGCGTTCCGCGGTGAACTCCGGTGGCCCCGCGAGATGGAGGGTCCGTACCGGCGAACCCTCGTCGAGTCCCGTCTCGGCGATTTCCACGAGGGCGTCCAGATGCGGCGCGGCCTTGTGGGCGAGCTCGTCGCCGATGGTCGTGGGCGTCACTCCGCGGGCCTGACGCAGGAAGAGCGGTCGGCCCAACTGCCGTTCCAGCGTCCGGATCTGGGACGTGACGGCGGGCTGGGAGAGCCCGAGCAGCGCTGCCGCACGCGTGAAGGAGCCGGCCCGGTGCACTGTCACGAAGGTGCGCAGCAGGGCCAGATCCATGGCGATGTCCCCCTTCGCACTCCCAGGGTGCGCCCAACTATAAATATGTCGATAGGACCCTGTCGCTACTGTGATTGGACACTGACACAGAGTCAACTAGCCTGGTTCGCGCGGTTCCACGCGCGCGGAGCCGGAACGGTCCGAGCCACGAGGGGGGAGGCTCGGACCGTTCGTTGTGCGTAGCCGGGGTGGCGCGGGCGCGGGCGTGCGGACGCGGCGGTGCTGCCGTGGCCTGCCGCACAGACGGCCGTGCGGGCGGTCAGTCCGCCGAACCGGCCGACTCGTCCGAACCGGTTGAACCGTCCGACCCGTCCGAACCGGCCGACTCGTCCAGCGCGCGCAGCACGTCCGCGACGAGGTCGTCGGTGTCCTCGGCGCCCGCGGAGAAGCGGATGAAGCCCTCCGGGACGGCGTCACCGCCCCACCGCCCGCGGCGCTCGGCCGTGGACCGCACACCGCCGAAGCTCGTCGCGTCGTCGACCAGCCGCAGCGCTTCGAGGAAACGCTCGGCACGCGCGCGCGTGGGCAGCGTGAAGGAGACCACGCACCCGAAGCGCCGCATCTGCCGCGAGGCGATCTTGTACGACGGGTCGTCGGCGAGACCGGGATAGCGCAGGCCCGAGACGTCGCCGCGGGCGCGCAGAGCCTCGGCGAGGGCCAGGGCGTTCGCGTTCTGCCGGTCGGCGCGCAGCTGCAACGTGGCGAGCGAGCGGTGCGCGAGCCAGGCCTCCATCGGGCCCGGGACAGCCCCGACGATCTTGCGCCAGCGTCGTACGGAAGCGGTCAACCCCGCGTCGCGGCACGCCACGTACCCCAGGAGGATGTCGCCGTGGCCGGTGAGCATCTTGGTGCCGCTGGCCACCGCGAAGTCGGCGCCGAGTTCGAGGGGGCGCTGGCCGAGAGGTGTCGCCAGGGTGTTGTCGACCGCCACCAGCACGCCACGCGCGTGGGCCGCGTCGGCGAGCCGCCGTACGTCGCACACGTCGAGCCCGGGGTTGGACGGCGTCTCGATCCACAGCAGCTTGGCGCCGTCCAGGACGTCGAGCTGGGCGTCGCCGCCGGTCGGAGCGGTGCGGACCTCGATGCCGTACGCCATGAGCTGCTCACGGACGAGGGGGAGCACCTGGTAGCCGTCGTCCGGCAGGGCCACCACGTCACCGGCGCGCAGCTGCGAGAACAGCACCGCCGAGATCGCGGCCATGCCGGAGGCGAAGACCAGCGTCTCGACATCCGCATCGTCCGCTCCGTCCGCTCCGTCCGCTTCGGAGTCCGGCGTCTCGAGCTCGCTGATGGCGCGCTCCAGATGGGTCCACGTGGGGTTCTCGTCGCGGCCATAGGCGTATCCGCCCGTGGGGTCGCCCGGGAGGTGGAAGTGCGCGGCGAACACCGGGCCGGGCAGCGTCGGCTCGTGCTTCACCGGCTCGGGAAGCCCGACCCGGACCGCGCGCGTACCGTCACCGAGGCCCGCCGCGCCCCTGCGGGCGCCCTCCGAGCCGTCGCCTATGGGTCCTGATTCCGTCATGCCGCCCGCCTTTCCACCGCTTCACGTACAGCGCCGCTCCACGTACAGCGCTGTTTCACGTAGGGCGCTGTCTCACGTACGGCGCCGAGCAGGCCTTTGCTCGCCGCCTCCCCCATTCTCGGCCACGTCCGGAAACCGTCGGTAGGAGTCCCCGGTCAGTCGTTGTCGTCGGGGAGCACGACGTTCAAGGCCCAGGACACGATCGAGATGATCAGGCCGCCCAGGACGGCGGTCCAGAAGCCGTCGACGTGGAAGCTGACGTCGAGCTTGTCGGCCAGCCACGAGGTGAGCAGCAGCATCAGGGCGTTGACTACGAGGGTGATCAGGCCGAGGGTCAGGATGAACAGCGGGAAGGTGAGGACCTTCACCACCGGCTTGACCAGGAAGTTCACCAGCCCGAAGAGCAGGGCGACGACGATGAGCGTGCCCACCTTCTTGCCCGTGCTGTCGCCGGTCAGCGTGATCTTGTCGAGCACCCATACAGCGACGGCCAGGGCCGCGGCGTTGGCGATCGTCTTGACTACGAAATTCTTCATGTGTCTGATCGTGGCAGACATGGGCCGGGAACGGTCGGCTCACAAGCGAGGGGTGTACCAGGGCGATGAAGGCATTCCGGCTGGACGAGCTCGAGGCGGAGCGTGCCGCCAACGACGGCGCGTATCTGCAGTTCCTGCGTGAGCGGAACATGTCGGTCGGGCTGTACGCGCTCAACGCGGGGGAGTCCGACCCGCAGCAGCCGCACGGGCAGGACGAGGTGTACATGGTCGTCAGCGGCCGGGCCTCGATCACCGTCGGCATGGAGACCACGCAGGTGGCGCGGGGCAGCGTCGTCTATGTGCCGGCCGGTGTCGCCCACAAGTTCCACCACATCAGCGAGGACCTGCGCGTGCTCGTCGTCTTCTCTCCCCCTGAGTCCTGACCTGTTCAGGGCTGCGACCTCGGGGTTCCCTAAGGGTCGGATCAGGGGAGGACAAGGGCTCCGAGGCCCCCGCGGAGCCCTTCGGCGCCCTAGCATCGAATGCAGGAAGTCAGGAACCTGCAGAGATTCAGGAACCGCACCGATGCGAACAGCGCGGAAGTGCGGACAGAGCGGAGAGAGGTCAGGACGATGGCAGCGAAGGAGATCTTTGCGGGAATGCCGTGGTGGGTGAAGTGGGTGGCCGTGCCGGTCATCGCACTCGTCGTGTTCGGCGGCGTGATAGCGACCGTCGTCGGATTCGTGGTCGGCCTGCTCTTCAAGGCGCTGATATTCGTAGCCTTGGTCGGTGGACTCATCTATGTCGTACGGAAGTTCATATCCGGCTCCTCTTCGTCGCGCGCCGACTGGTGACTTTCGCCAACGGTTCCCCCGGCAGGGGGAAGTTTCCCGGTGGGGCGGCATAGGGCGATGACCGAGGATTAGAGTCCGGAATCCGACGTGGGGGTCGATCCCCGCGGACGGGCGCACGCGCACCGCCCCTCTCCAGATACTCCGTACGGGAGGACCCTCCACGCCCTTCGGGAGTGAACCTTGGCCGCGGTCGAAAGCACCACCTCACCGGTTGACGACTCCACCGGGCCGACCCTCATCGGCTCTGTGCAGCGAGCGATGCGCCTGCTGGAGGCCGCCGCCTCACACCAAAGCGGCGCCCCCGCCAAGCAGTTGGCACGTGAGGCGGGGCTCGCGCTCCCCACCGCGTATCACTTGCTGCGGACTCTGACCCACGAGGGTTATCTGCGCAGGGAGAGAGGATTGTTCGTGCTCGGCGAGGCCGCCGAGCGGCTGAGCAGCAGCGGAGCACAGCAGAGCCGACGCGGAAGGATCGACGATTCCCTGGCGCACTGGCGCGACACCCTCGGCGTCCCCGTCTACTTCGCCGTCTACCGCGAGGGCGAGATCGAACTCGTGGCCGTCGCGGACACCCCCGGCAATCCCGCCGTCGAGGAGTGGGCGGATTTCCGGGAGACGGGACATGCCCACGCGATCGGCCAGTGTCTCCTCGGCCAGCTCGACGACGAGGCCCGACAGGACCACCTCGACCGCTATCCGGTCCAGTCGATCACGCGCTATTCGGTCCGGGACGACCGCACGTTCATGCGGCGGCTCGACTCGATGGAGCGGATGCGTCCCGTCGTGGAGCGTCAGGAGTACGCACTCGGGACGGTCTGCGCGGCGATTCCGATCACAGCCGGTGACACCGCGGCGACCATGGCCATTTCTGTTCCCTCCAGCCAAGCAGACCGGCTGCTGCCCGCTGCCCGTCAGTTGCAACGGGAGATCGGAAAGCTACTAGGAACACTCGCTTTCTCTATCAGCATCTGAAAACTCACTCCTTGTGATCTGCTGGGCACGTTAAGCAAGATGCCAGAGGTGCTGGGGAGTTGGTTCCTGGCCTCCGAGGGATAAGTGACGGGGTAGGGCGGATGGGCGAGACGGTGCAGGCAGAGGTCATGATGAGCTTCCTCGTTTCCGAGGAGCTGTCGTTCCGTATCCCGGTGGAGCTGCGCTACGAGATCGGTGATCCCTATGCCGTGCGGCTGACGTTCCATCTCCCGGGGGACACGCCGGTGACCTGGGCGTTCGGGCGGGAGCTGCTGATCGACGGGGTGGGTAGGCCGTGCGGGGACGGTGATGTCCGCGTCGAGCCCACCGGCCCCGACCTGTTCGACGAGGCTCTGATCAGGCTGCAGGTCGGCGGGGACCGGGCGCTGTTCCGGGTGGGCATTCCGCCACTGCTCGCCTTCCTCGACCGTACGGACAAGTTGGTGCCGCTCGGGCAGGAGCGGGCGCTCGCTGACTTCGAGGCGCATCTCGACGAGGCGCTCGACCGCATCCTCGCCGAGGAGCAGAACGCGGGCTGACCTACCGGCGTCAACGGAGGTGCGGCGAAGGCATTTTGGTGCATTTCAGGGGACCGGTGGCGGGCCGGTAGCGCACCGCTCGTGCACCGCCCGTACATCGGCGATGCGCCGGTGGTGGTCCGTACGGGCGGCACCCCGCCGCGGTCACCGCTTGCGGCGTCGCCCCGTACCGCCCCGCAAGGAGCGAGCCCCGCTCCCGGTGCCACCGGCGGAAGCTCCTGAGCCGACGGCAGCTCCCGAACCGGCGACGGCACCCGCTCCGCCCGCGGGGGTGCGGTCCGCCGAAACGACCAGGGCGGCCAGCGCGGTCGTCACCGGGACAGAGGCGACCAGACCGATCGAGCCGATCAGAGTGCGCACGATCTCCTCGGCGACCAACTCGCTGTTGGCGACCGTGCCCACGCTGGACTGCGCGATCGAGAAGAGCAGCAACAGGGGCAGTGCGGCACCCGCGTAGGCGAGGACGAGGGTGTTGACGACCGAGGCGATGTGGTCGCGGCCGATGCGGATGCCCGCGCGGTACAGGCCACGCCAGCCCATCGTCGGATTGGCCTGATGCAGCTCCCAGACCGCCGAGGTCTGGGTGACGGTCACGTCGTCGAGGACGCCGAGCGAGCCGATGATGACGCCCGCGAGCAGCAGGCCGCTCATGTCGATGGACGGGTACAGGCCATGAATGAGGCCTGTGTTGTCGTCCGTGTTGCCGGTGAGCGCGGCCCAGCCGATGAAGAGCGAGCCGAGCAGGCCGATGAGGAGGAGGGAGATGAGCGTGCCGAGTACCGCGACCGAGGTGCGGGCGGTGAGGCCATGGCAGAGATAGAGCGCGATCAGCATGATGGCGCTCGCCCCGATCACCGCCACGACCAGCGGGTTCGAGCCCTGAAGGATGGCCGGCAGGATGAAGAACGTGAGCACCATGAAGCTGATGGCGAGCGCGACCAGGGCCATCACACCGCGCAGCCGTCCCACCACGACGACGGCGAGCGCGAAGATGCCGGCGAGCAGCGCCATCGGGATCTTTCGGTTCACATCGGTGACCGAGTACTGCAGCCCCTCGGGCGCCTTGGGCTCGTAGGCGACCACCACCTCTTGGCCCTGGCGCAGTTGCCGGGGCGAGTCCGGCTGGATGATCTCGACGAAGGTGCGGCCCCTGTCCTTGCCGCTGCTCACCTCGATCGTCGCCTTCTTGCAGGTGCCCGCGGCCCGGGACTGGGCGGACTGGCCCTCGGCGGTGGACGTGTCACCGTTCGGCGGGGGCTGCGAGGGGCTGAGGTCCTTGCAGGGCAGCTCCTGCACCTTCGTCACCTTGGCCGACTGCGTCTGCCGGTCGAAACCGACACCGGTCCGCTCGTGCGAGGGTGTGCCGCCGGGCCAGAGCACCACGAGCCCCACGACGACCGCGGTGGCGAAGGGAATCAGCACCGCGGCGATGACCTTGCGCAGGTGTTCGGAGACGGGCGCGGCCGGTCCGTGGCTGTGGGAATGTCCGTGTCCGTGCCCCTCCGGAGGCGTCCCGGAGGCAGGCGGCTGCGAGGGCGGCGGGGGCGGCGGCTCTGTGGTGGTCACTGCCCGATCATCGCAAGAACGGAGGGGGCCCTCTGTTCAGCGCGGCCGACATGACGCTAGCGTGGAGCCACCTTTGCAATCGCGGGAGCTCGGAGCACCGGGCTGAGAGGGCGCTGACCTCCGTACGAAACTGCACCAGGAGTGCACGAACCGTACGGGATCCGCTGCGTCGACCGCCGAACCTGTTACCGGGTAATGCCGGCGTAGGGAGTAGGTCTCATGACCACATCGGACGCACGCACGCCTGCCTCCAGCAGCGACGACAGCACCACCGCAGCTGACGGGGCCGGGAAGTCCATCGGCTGGCACAAGGCGTATGTCGAGGGTTCACGCCCCGACCTGCGCGTGCCGGTCCGCCAGGTGCACCTCACCAACGGCAAGGCCGTCACCCTGTACGACACTTCGGGCCCGTACACCGACCCGTCGGCCGAGACCGACGTACGCCGCGGCCTGCCGCCGCTGCGGGAGAACTGGATCATCGCCCGCGGCGACACCGAGGAGTACGTGGGCCGTCCGCCCCGTCCCGAGGACGACGGCATCAAGCACACCTCGCCGCGCGGCGGGCTCAAGAACCTGGACGCGGTCTTCCCCGGCCGTCCCCGCCAGCCGCGCCGCGGCCGCGCGGGGCAGGCGGTGACGCAGCTCGCGTACGCCCGCCGCGGCGAGATCACGCCCGAGATGGAGTTCATCGGGATCCGCGAGAACATGGACCCCGAGATCGTGCGGGCGGAGGTCGCCGCGGGCCGTGCGGTGATCCCCGCCAACGTGAACCACCCGGAGATCGAGCCGATGATCATCGGCAAGAAGTTCCTGGTGAAGGTGAACGCCAACATCGGCAACTCCGCGGTCACTTCCTCCATCGAGGAGGAGGTGGACAAGATGACCTGGGCGACCCAGTGGGGCGCGGACACGGTCATGGACCTGTCCACCGGCCGCAACATCCACACCACCCGCGAGTGGGTCCTGCGCAACTCCCCCGTCCCGATCGGCACCGTCCCCCTCTACCAGGCCCTGGAGAAGGTCGACGGCAAGGCTGAGGAGCTGACCTGGGAGATCTACAAGGACACGGTCATCGAGCAGGCCGAACAGGGCGTGGACTACATGACGGTCCACGCGGGAGTGCGCCTCCCGTACGTCCCGCTCACCGCGCGCCGCAAGACCGGCATCGTCTCGCGCGGCGGTTCGATCATGGCCGCCTGGTGTCTCGCGCACCACAAGGAGAGCTTCCTCTACGAGCACTTCGAGGAGCTCTGCGAGATCCTCGCGGCGTACGACGTGACGTACTCGCTCGGCGACGGCCTGCGGCCCGGTTCGATCGCGGACGCCAACGACGAAGCGCAGTTCGCCGAGTTGAGGACGCTCGGGGAACTCAACACGATCGCCAAGCGTCACAACGTACAGACGATGATCGAGGGCCCCGGTCACGTCCCGATGCACAAGATCAAGGAGAACATCGACCTCCAGCAGGAGATCTGCGAGGAGGCGCCGTTCTACACGCTCGGCCCGCTGACCACCGACATCGCCCCCGCCTACGACCACATCACCTCCGGCATCGGCGCCGCGATGATCGGCTGGTGGGGCACGGCCATGCTCTGCTACGTCACGCCCAAGGAGCACCTGGGTCTGCCCAACCGCGACGACGTGAAGACCGGTGTCATCACGTACAAGATCGCGGCGCACGCGGCGGACCTCGCCAAGGGGCACCCGGGCGCACAGGACTGGGACGACGCGCTCTCGGACGCACGCTTCGAGTTCCGCTGGGAGGACCAGTTCAACCTGGCGCTCGACCCGGTCACGGCACGGGAGTTCCACGACGAGACGCTGCCGGCCGAGCCCGCGAAGACGGCGCACTTCTGCTCGATGTGCGGGCCGAAGTTCTGCAGCATGAAGATCTCGCAGGACATCCGTCGACAGCACGGCGGTGATCTGGACTCGGAGGAGATCGCGGCGGGCATGGAGCAGAAGTCGAAGGAGTTCGCGGCGAGCGGTAATCGGGTGTACCTGCCGTTGGCGGACTGACGAGCAGGTAAGCGCCGTTCCGGGAGATTTCGACTTCCGGGGCGGCGCTTCCTCGTGCGGCGAACAGCAGCGGATGTCTAGTGAGGGAGGACCGGTTCGGCGACCCGCAGGGCGTTGAGGACGGCGTCCTCGGTGGAGTGCACCTCGGGGTAGAGCTTCTCGGGGTCGGTGTGAAGTCGGTAGTCCCACACGATGCCGTAGATCCCGAACGTGACGAACGAGAGGAGGAAGTGCATACCGAAACTGCGGTTCAGGATCTGGACGGGTTTGAAGGTCAGTGGGTACCGGACAATCCCGAGCTTTACCCAGGCGACGCTGAGCTTGTCGTCGAAGTCCTGTTCCGTGAGCTGGATCTGCCACCAGAAGCGCATCGACCGATAGACGGCGATGTAGCCGTAGATCCCTAGCGTGATGAAGGACAGGAAGAGCGAGAGTCCAGCTTTGATCGGTTTGTGCTCGTCCTCGAAACGTTCTTTTACGAAGCGCTGCAGGTCGTCCAGCTCATCTTGGCTGGGACCGTACTGGCCATGCTCCTCGGCGTACTGCTTTGAGGCATCGATGACCGCATTGTAGTAGTGCATGCGGCGACCTCTGAAGAGGTCAGCACGGTTGAGTCGGCGATAGAACAGCACGACTCCATAGATTCCTAGCGTCACCCACGACAGAAGAAAGAAGTAGATGCCCCACCCGACGAATATCTGGTCCGTCGAGCGCCTCTCGTGCACGTAGCGGTCAACTTGCTGCACTGCTTGGATCTGTTCCATGTGGGCCCCCAGTTTTGATCAGCCCTCGTCGGTGTCGGGTGTGATCTTCTTCTGGGGAGACATCAGCGGCTCAATCCCACGGAGACGGGTTGCCCGTCCTCAGCACGTCCAGCGATCGCACTCTCTTTGCCCAGCGTATGCCTGGCGCGGTGCAAAAGACCCTGTTGTGCGGCTCTGTTATTCGGGGGCTGCCCAATTTGCTGAGCAGTCCTGTGGTGGGTCAGACAGAGGGCTACCGGATTGGCTTGCGGCGGCGCATGGGAGTGCCAGTTCGACGTGTAGATGGCAGTGGGAATGGGCACTGATCGCCAAAGATCCTGCACCCGGGGCTCAGAGACCGACCCGCTCGGGCCGTCCGGCGTCACGCCTACGGGATTTCGGGTCGTCGGGCCTTCGGGGATGTCGCGCCTTCGCGCGGGAGCAAGGCCGTGTGCCGGCTTTCGGCCGGGCACTGCCCTGCTCTCGCGCGTGCCCTGTTTCTCGGTTGTCGTCGTGGGTGGCCCCGTCCGTGTGGACAAGGCGGTCGCGGACGTGTCGGTCCCACCCACCTGTCGGTACGCCTCCGGCTTGCGCCGCCGCTCGCCGGCAGCGGCGCGTCGAGGCGGTGTTGAGCCCCATGGCCTGGCCCCGCCCGGCCCAGCCCCGGTGCCGCTACTCCGGCTTGTGGTCGGGGCCGCCGAAATCGGGGCTCGAGAAGTCGGGGCTCGAGAAGCTCGGACGCGGCCCCGCGGTGGGACCGCCGTCCGGGCTGCTGAACCCCGGCCTGTGATAGCCGAGTTGGGGCATACGGCCGTGTGCCCCGGAACCACCCGCGTTCGCCGACGGCGTGCGGGCCGCGGGGGCCCCGCCCGGTTCCCTCAGAGCCTCCCGCAGGAACGGGACGACGCCCCGCTCGAGGAGCGCCCGGCCCCAGTCTTCCCTGGCGCGGGACACCTCCTCGTGCTGTTCGCCGTGCAGTCCTGCCTGGAGCGAGGTGGAGCCGTTGCGCAGGGCGGTCAGAAGCAGACCGACCGCGGCGACCAGGATGCCCCCGGCGGTGAGCGCGCCGAACAGCCACCCCGCGGTGAGCAGGGTGTCCGCGAAGGCGGGCTCGGGGTTGAGCATCTTCAGGATGTAACCGACGAGCAGGAATATCGCGGCGGCCGTCCCCGCGAGGACGGGTGCGAGGACCGCGACGACGGCGATCGCCCCGGCTCCCGCTGCCGCTGGTTCGGCGACCTCGCCCATCGTGGTGGCGAGGCTGACGCCGCCGGAGCCCGACTCCGCGGCGCTCTGTCCATTCCCTTCGCGGATCGACGTGGACGACGGTCGAGGTTCGCGCAACTCCTCGCGAACCTGCACGTAGTGCGCGTACTCGGCCGCGGCTGCGGCCGTGATCAGTGCTGTCGCGTTCAGGGCCATGGTGCGCAGTTGTTCGGTGTTGAGCCGCTGGCCCACGGCGGCGAGTTCAGGACGGTCAGGTGCGGTGCGCAGCGCCTCATCAAGGATCCGCTCGTATTCGGGGCGGTCCTCATTGAGCAGGTGTGGAGCGCTGTTCATGTGCATCCCCCGATGCTCCGTAGGGCTGAGGCTCGCATGGCTGCGAGCCGTTGGGCAGAAACGGAGGGGAGCCTGCTACGGATAAGCCGATGGTAGAGCCGTGACGGCACGCGGTGACAGGGGGTTTCCGGAAATTGCCCCCCTGGTCAGCGTGATCGTGTAGAGGAGCGCCTGCCCGCGGAACGTTCAGACAGGCAGGGGAAGTTGGCAGACCAGTAGCTTTCCGGCCATGGTCACTCCGCCGTCCATGGCGATGGCCAGGCCGTCGGCGTAGACGTGCGGGCCCTCGATGACCGGACCGCCGCCGTCCGACTCGTCCTCGGAGCCGACGTCGCCCAGGAGGTAGGGGATGGGGCTGTGACCGTGGACGATGCGTGTGCCGCCGTACATGTCGAGAAGTTCGCGCACGGCCGAGGGGCCCGACTCGTCACGGAAGGCGAAGCGCTTGGTGAACTTGCGGAAGAGGTCCCAGCACTCGTCGGCGTCGTTGCGCGTGAGGGTCTCCCGGATGGTGTCGTTCACCGCCTCGATCGAGTCACCGTAATCCAGATAGGCGGTTGTGTCGGAGTGCACGAGCAGGTGGCCGTCGGCCTCCTCCATCGCGTCGAGGCGGGCCATCCACTGCAGGTGGTGGTCCTCCAGGCGCTCCATGTCGTTCTTCTGCCCGCCGTTCAGCAGCCAGGCGGCCTGGAAGGTGGCGGTGCCCGCGCCGGAGTTCACGGGGGTGTCGCCGAAGCGTTTGGCGCCCAGCAGGAGCAGCTCGTGGTTGCCCATGAGCGCCTTGCAGTAGCCGCCGGCGGCTGCGGCCTCGGCGGACAGCCGCATCACGAGGTCGATGACGCCGATGCCGTCGGGCCCGCGGTCGGTGAAGTCGCCGAGGAACCACAGGCGCGCGTTCCCCGCGGACCAGTTGCCCTCGGCGTCGAGGAGGCCCTGCTCCTGGAGGGCCGCGACGAGCTCGTCCAGATAGCCGTGCACATCCCCGACGACGTACAGGGGGCCGTGCTCGTCGCTCGCCCGTGGCTGCGGGGGCTCCGGCATGACCTGCACCTGGACCGTGTCGCCGCGGTTGATGACGGGCAGGTCGCGCTGGGTCGGGGTGTACCCCTCGTCCGGCGGTGCCTCCCCGGGCGCTCCGGAGCTCGCCGGAGCGGGACCGGTCGTCTCATGGATGTACGCGGGTACGCGGAAGTCGCGCAGCGTCGCCGTCCGCACATCGGGTCCCTGACCGGCCCCCTGAGTCATCGACCCCTCCACCACCATTGCGCCGCATCTGCACCGAGATCGGACTGCTTGGTCGCTGCGGCCCGCGGTGTCGTCCGCCCATCATAGGAATGCGGCTCCCGCTGTGTGGTGCACCAGGGGTGGTGAATCGGTGCCGGACCCCGGTTCATCGCGGATTTCTCCCGAATTGGGCAGAGGTTTCCCCGCTGGAGGCGGGGAGGAAGCCGACCTCTGCCCTGTCGGTGGACGAGGGCGGAAGCGATCAGCCGGAGCCGGACGAGCGCGGCGGGCTGACCGTCGTGCGCGGCGGACGTCGCTCGGACGAGGTGCGCACGATCAGTTCGGTCGGTATCACCTGCTCGATGGGCCGGCCGGAGTCGAGGCCCTCGATGGCGTCGATGAGGAGCTGTACGACGGCGGTGCCGATGCGCCGCGGTTTGAGGGAGAGTGTGGTGATGGGCGGTTCCGTGGTGGCGTACACGGTGGACTCGCTGCAGCAGACGAGCAGCAGGTCGTCGGGGACGCGCAGGCCGTACCGCCGGGCGGCGGCGAGCAGGTCGGTGCCGTTGGGGTCGAAGAGGCCGTAGACGGCGTCGGGCCGGTCGGGTCTGGCGAGCAGCCGGTCGGCGGCGACGGCGCCCGCGCACGGGTCGTGGGCGGGGTAGGACTCGTAGACGGGGTCCTGTCCGATGCGTTCGCACCAGCGCAGGTAGGCGGTGGTGGACAGGTGGGTGTACGTGTCCGTGGTGGTGCCGGTGAGGAGGCCGATCCGGCGGGCGCCGGCGGCCGCGAGGTGGTCGAGGATCTCCAGGACCGCGGCCTCGTGGTCGTTGTCGACCCAGGCGGTGACCGGGAGCGAGCCCGCCGGGCGGCCGTCGGAGACCACCGGCAGGCCCTGCCGGACCAGCTCGCTGACCACGGGGTCGTGGTCGGAGGGGTCGACGACGACGGTGCCGTCGAGTGCGACGTTCGACCACACGTCGACGGGGCTGCGGCGCGAGGTGGCGGGCAGGATGACCAGGGCGTATCCCCTGGCGAGGGCGGCCGAGGTGGCGGCTCTGGCCATCTCGGCGAAATAGGCGAACTCGGTGAAGGTGAAAGGTTCATCCCCGTACGTCGTCACGGTCAGGCCGATGAGGCCGGACTTGCCGGTACGGAGGGTGCGGGCCGCCGCGGACGGGCGATAGCCCAGCCGCTCTGCGACTTCGCGGACATGGCGTCGGGTGGCGTCGGGGAGCCGACCCTTGCCGTTGAGGGCGTCGGAGACAGTCGTGATGGAGACACCGGCGGCGGCGGCGACGTCTCTGATCCCCGCTCGACTCTGCCGGTTGCCCCGGCGCGCGGTCTCCGCTCGGCTCACCTGGTGCTTCCCTGCTGCTGTCATGGCGAGCCGATAGTAGGGCTCATGGGGGTGGGTAGCAGGGGCGCATATGCACGCGTTGACAGGCACGTTTCTGCATGGCGTGGTGCCGCCAATGACCTTGGAATGCGCGGGAGTTGGGTGGGGCGGCGGGTTGCTGCACGTGATCGTCCCGCGCGGGCCTGCCAAATGGTCCAGGTCTCGAAGAGGTCTCAACTCACCTTCACGGGTGACGCGCGCCACGGAGCGAGCCACCGGCGCGAAGCGCGGCATGGGGCGCTCCCCCCGCTCCGCACGCCTGCGTGAGGCGGTGCAGGGCGATGCAGGGCGGTGCAGGGCGGTGCAGGGCGGTGCCGGAGCCGGGCGGTGCCGGGCCGTGCGGTGCGGTGCGGTGCCGTTCGTACGCCGATGAAGGAAGGCCATTCGCAGCGCCGCCGAATCCTCATAGGGTGAGCAGTATTCGAACTGGTGTGACTGGCTACGAGGAGGACTGCGGTGAGCGAGACGAACCCGAGGCTGCGCGCCGAGCTGGAGGGCATCCCCACCTACAAGCCGGGCAAGCCCGCGGCGGCGGCCGACGGTCCCGCGGCCTACAAGCTCTCCTCGAACGAGAACCCCTACCCGCCGCTCCCGGGTGTCATGGAGAGCGCGCTCGCCGCCGCCGGGTCCTTCAACCGCTACCCCGACATGGCATGCACGGCGCTGATGAGCGAGCTGGCCGACCGCTTCGGGGTGCCCGCCTCGCACATCGCCACCGGCACCGGTTCCGTCGGCGTCGCCCAGCAGCTGCTGCAGTCCACCTCGGGCCCGGGTGACGAGGTGATCTACGCGTGGCGGTCCTTCGAGGCGTACCCGATCATCACGCAGGTGAGCGGTGCCACGTCGGTGCGGGTCCCGCTGACGGACGGCGAGGTGCACGACCTCGACGCGTTGGCCGACGCCATCACCGACCGCACCCGCCTCATCTTCGTCTGCAACCCCAACAACCCCACGGGCACCGTCGTCCGCAGGGCCGAGCTGGAGCGGTTCCTCGACCGGGTGCCGAGCGACGTCCTGGTCGTCCTCGACGAGGCGTACCGCGAGTTCATCCGCGATCCCGAGGTGCCTGACGGCATCGAGATCTACCGCGACCGCCCGAACGTCTGTGTCCTGCGCACGTTCTCCAAGGCGTACGGCCTGGCGGGCCTTCGCGTCGGCTTCGCGGTCGCCCATGAGCCGGTGGCTGCCGCACTGCGCAAGACGGCGGTGCCCTTCGGGGTGAGCCAGCTCGCGCAGGACGCGGCGGTGGCGTCGCTGCGGGCCGAGGACGAGCTGATGGGCCGGGTCGGTTCGCTGGTCGGCGAGCGCACGCGCGTGGTCGAGGCGTTGCGCGGGCAGGGCTGGACGGTGCCCGAGACGCAGGCGAACTTCGTGTGGCTGCGGCTCGGCGACCGTACGGCGGACTTCGCGGCGGCGTGCGAGAAGGCCGGCGTGGTCGTGCGGCCGTTCGCGGGTGAGGGGATGCGGGCCACGATCGGCGAGACCGAGGCCAACGACATCTTCCTGCAGGCGGCGGAGGCCTTCCGCAAGGAGCTCTGAGGCCCGGGAGCCTCAGACGAGTTCGACGCGGACGGGGTCTCCGGAGCGGACGGTGGCCAGCAGGCGCGGGTCGCCGTCGATCCGTCCCAGGAGGTTGCACGGGCTCGCGAGGCGGCACTCGTCGCCCCGCGAGATCGGTGTCGGCCCGTAGGGGAGCGCGAGGGCGTCGCCGTCGGTCCAGAAGGCGACCGTGCCGGGTTCGACGACCTGTTGGGCGCCCGGCTCGCGCGGGACGCTCACGCCCGTGTCGAAGTAGACCTCTTCGCCCCAGGTGTGGGCGGTGGCGGAGAGCGGCAGGACCGTGGCGAGCGCCTGGCTGGTCGGGGTCTCGTCGAGGGTCGCGGTGAGGTGGCCCGCGGGCCAGGAGATCCGAATCCGTGTCTGCATGGCGCGGATTCAACAATATGTTGAAGTTCTTGGGAAGGCCTCGGGCGGTGCCCGGGGCCTTTCCTTGTGCCCCCTTCGGGGAGGGGGCACGTTCCCGCCGGTAAGGGGGACCCCCCTTTCGGGTTTCGGCAGCCAGTACGACATAATGCTTGTGAATGTGAACGCGTTCACAAGCGTGCCCCGTTTCGTCCGGAGATCGGCGTGACAAAAGGGGCAACCTGCCGCTGTGGGCACGGTGAGTAAGGAGAGACGCAGTGGACCTGGCTCTGGCGCCGGAAACCCTGGCGCGATGGCAGTTCGGCATCACGACCGTCTACCACTTCCTGTTCGTCCCCCTCACGATCTCCCTCGCCGCCCTCACGGCGATCCTCGAGACGGCCTGGGTGCGGACGGGCAAGGAGCACTACCTCAGAGCGACCAAGTTCTGGGGAAAGCTGTTCCTGATCAACATCGCGATGGGCGTCGTCACCGGCATCGTCCAGGAGTTCCAGTTCGGCATGAACTGGTCCGACTACTCGCGCTTCGTCGGTGACGTCTTCGGGGCGCCGCTCGCCTTCGAGGCGCTGATCGCCTTCTTCTTCGAGTCGACCTTCATCGGCCTGTGGATCTTCGGCTGGGACAAGCTGCCGAAGAAGCTGCACTGCGCCACGATCTGGATCGTCTCCATCGGCACGGTCCTGTCGGCGTACTTCATCATCGCCGCCAACGCCTTTATGCAGCACCCGGTCGGCTACAAGATCGTGGAACGCGACGGCACCAAGCGCGCGGAGCTCACCGACTTCTCGAAGGTGCTCTTCCAGGAGACGACGCTCGTCAACTTCTTCCACGTCATCTCGGCGGCCATCCTGGTCGGCGGCGCCTTCATGACCGGCATCGCCATCTTCCACCTGCGAAAGAAGCAGCACATCCGCACCATGCGGATGTCGATGCGGCTCGGCCTGGTCACCGCGTTCGTCGGCACACTGCTCACCGTGGTCAGCGCCGACACCCTCGGCAAGGTCATGTACGAGCAGCAGCCGATGAAGATGTCGGCCGCCGAGGCGCTGTGGGAGACCGAGAGGCCGGCACCGTTCTCGCTCTTCGCGTACGGCGATGTCGCCAAGGGCCACAACCACGTCGCCATCGAGGTACCAGGAGTCCTGTCCTTCCTCGCCAAGAACAACTTCGACGCCGAGATCCCCGGCATCAACGACCTCAACAAGGAGGCGCAGGAGAAGTACGGGCCCGGTGACTACCGGCCCAACATCCCCACCGCCTACTGGTCGTACCGCTGGATGATCGGCTTCGGCGGGGTCTCGATGGCGCTGTGCACCGCGGGCCTGTGGCTGACGCGGAAGAAGTTCTGGCTCGCTCCGGAGCACCGCACCGGCGCGGACGACATCCCCAAGCTGATGCTCACCAAGAACAAGGAGCTCGCGCCGAAGCTCGGCACGTGGTGGTGGCGGCTCTCGCAGTGGACGCTGATCTTCCCCCTCATCGGCACCGCCTGGGGCTGGATCTTCACCGAGACGGGGCGACAGCCCTGGGTGGTCTACGGAGTCCTGCGCACGAAGGACGCGGTCTCGCCCGGGGTCTCGCAGGGCGAGGTGCTCACCTCACTGATCGGATTCACGCTGATCTACGCGATCCTCGCCGTCATCGAAGTGAAGCTGCTGCTCAAGTACGTCAGGTCGGGTCCGCCCGAGCTGACCGAGGCGGACCTCAATCCGCCCACCAAGATCGGCGGACCCGGGCCGGACAAGGGCTCCGGCTCCGATTCCGACGCTGATTCCGATGCCGACCGGCCCATGGCCTTCTCTTACTGAAGGAAGGAGCGACGAGGACATGGAACTTCACGACGTCTGGTTCGTACTGATCGCCGTCCTGTGGATCGGCTACTTCTTCCTGGAGGGCTTCGACTTCGGGATAGGCGTTCTGACCAAGCTGCTCGCCCGCGACCGGGTCGAGAAGCGGGTTCTCATCAACACCATCGGTCCCGTCTGGGACGGCAACGAAGTGTGGCTGCTCACGGCGGGCGGCGCGACCTTCGCCGCCTTCCCCGAGTGGTATGCGACGCTCTTCTCCGGCTTCTACCTGCCGCTGCTGCTCATCCTGATCTGCCTCATCGTCCGAGGCGTCGCCTTCGAGTACCGCGCCAAGCGGCCCGAGGAGCGCTGGCAGACCAACTGGGAACACGCGATCTTCTGGACCTCGTTGATCCCGGCACTGCTGTGGGGCATCGCCTTCGGCAACATCGTGCGCGGCGTGAAGATCGACGCCCACAAGGAGTACGTGGGCAGCTTCGGAGACCTGCTCAACCCGTACGCACTCCTCGGCGGCCTGGTCACCCTGACGCTCTTCACCTTCCACGGCGCGGTGTTCGCCTCGCTCAAGACGGTGGGCGACATCCGGGTCCGGGCGCGGAAGACGGCGCTCGGTCTGGGGCTGATCACGGCCGTGCTCGCGCTCGGGTTCCTGCTCTGGACGCAGGCCGACAAGGGCGACGGCAAGAGCCTGGTCGCGATGGTCGTGGCCGTGGTCGCCCTGGTCGGCGCCATCGTGGCGATCAAGATCGGGCGCGAGGGCTGGTCGTTCGCGCTGTCGGGGATCACGATCGCGGCGGCCGTCGCGATGCTCTTCCTGACGCTCTTCCCGAACGTCATGCCGTCGTCGCTGAACGAGGAGTGGAGCCTCACGGTCACCAACGCCTCGTCGAGTCCGTACACCCTGAAGATCATGACGTGGTGCGCGGGCATCGCGACGCCCGTCGTGCTGCTCTACCAGTCGTGGACGTACTGGGTGTTCCGCAAGCGGATCGGCACGCAGCACATAGCGGATGCCGCGCACTGAATTCGTCACGACCGTCCTGTCCTCGGTCCTCCGGAGGGTGTGTTTCACGTGAAACCGATCGACCCGCGCCTGCTTCGGTACGCCCGCGCGACTCGCTTCTTCCTTATCGCGGTCGTGGTGCTCGGGCTGGCCGGGGCGGGGCTGGTCGTCGGTCAGGCGATGCTCATCGCCGAGATCGTGGTGGGCGCCTTCCAAAAGGGCCACTCTGTAGGTGACCTCGGCACCCCGCTGGTGCTGCTCGCCGTGGTCGCGGTGGGACGGGGCCTGGTCTCCTGGCTGACCGAGCTCGCCGCGCACCGGGCGAGCGCGGCGGTCAAGTCGGAGCTGCGGGGCCGACTGCTGGAGCGTGCGGGCGCACTCGGGCCCGGGTGGCTCGGAGGTCAGCGAACGGGGTCGCTGATCTCCCTCGCGACCCGAGGCGTGGACGCGCTGGACGACTACTTCTCGCGCTACCTGCCGCAGCTGGGCCTCGCGGTGGTGGTCCCCGTCGCGGTGCTCGCCCGCATCGTCACCGAGGACTGGGTGTCGGCGGCGATCATCGTCGTGACGCTGCCTCTGATCCCGGTCTTCATGATCCTGATCGGCTGGGCCACGCAGAACCGCATGGACCGTCAATGGCGGCTGCTGTCACGGCTCTCGGGCCACTTCCTCGACGTCGTGGCGGGGCTGCCGACCCTGAAGGTGTTCGGCCGCGCCAAGGCGCAGGCCGAGTCGATCCGCAAGATCACCGGCGAGTACCGGCAGGCCACGATGCGGACGCTGCGCATCGCCTTCCTGTCGTCGTTCGCCCTGGAGTTGCTCGCGACGATCTCGGTCGCGCTGGTCGCGGTGACCATCGGCATGCGGCTCGTCCACGGCGAGATGGAGCTGTACGACGGGCTCGTCGTCCTCGTTCTCGCCCCTGAGGCCTACCTTCCGCTGCGTCAGGTCGGCGCGCAGTACCACGCGGCGGCGGAGGGGCTGTCGGCCGCCGAGGAGATCTTCGAGGTCCTGGAGACGCCGGTACCGGACGCCGGGGACGGGGCGGCGCCTTCGGGCGTGCTGAGCGTGGAGGGCGTGGCGGTCCGGTATCCGGGGCGGACGTCGGACGCGGTCTCCGGAGTCTCCTTCGAGGTGGCGCCCGGCGAGACCGTGGCGCTCGTCGGGCCCAGCGGGGTGGGCAAGTCGACGCTGCTGAACGTGGTGCTCGGATTCGTGCGGCCCGCCGAGGGGCGGGTGTGCGTCGGGGGCGTCGACCTGGCCGAGGTCTCGCCCGAGCGGTGGCGTGAGCGGATCGCGTGGGTGCCGCAGCGGCCGCACCTCTTCGCCGGGACCATCGCGGAGAACGTGCGGCTGGCGCGGCCGGAGGCGGACGGCGCGCAGGTGAGGGAGGCCCTGCGGGACGCGGGTGCCCTGGAGTTCGTGGACGCGTTGCCCGCCGGGGCGGAGACCGTGCTGGGGGAGGACGGTGCCGGGCTCTCCGCAGGGCAGCGGCAACGGCTCGCGCTGGCCCGGGCGTTCCTCGCCGACCGGCCCGTGGTGCTGCTCGACGAGCCGACGGCGGCACTGGACGGCGGGACCGAGGCGGGCGTGGTCGAGGCGGTCCGCCGGCTGGCCGTCGGGCGGACCGTGCTGCTGGTCGTGCACAGGCCGGCTCTGCTGGCCGTCGCCGACCGGGTCGTACGGCTGGACGCCGTCGAAACGCTCCGGCACCCGGAGGCGCACCCGGCATCCACCCACAGGAGGAGCGGTCCGGCCGCCCCCACTGAGGGCGACACAACCCGTGACGCGGTGGTGCCGAGCCCCAGGGACGCGGTCCGGCCCCAGGCCGGGGTGCTGGCCAGGGTCCGCGACGCCGCGCAGGCCAGGCGCGGCCAGTTGGCGCTGGCGCTGCTCCTGGGGAGCCTCGCGCTCGCGAGCGCCGTCGGCCTCATGGCCACATCCGGGTGGCTGATCTCGCGGGCCTCGGAGCAGCCCCCGGTGATGCACCTCATGATCGCGGTGACGGCGACCCGCGCCTTCGGCATCGGCCGCGCCGTCTTCCGGTACGCCGAGCGCCTCGTCTCGCACGACGCCGTGCTGCGGATGCTCGCCGACACCCGGGTCGCCGTCTACCGGCGCCTGGAGCGGCTCGCCCCGGCAGGACTGCGCGGGGCCCGGCGCGGCGATCTCCTCTCCCGTCTGGTCACCGACGTCGACGCCCTTCAGGACTACTGGCTGCGCTGGCTGCTCCCCGCCTCCGCCGCGGCCGTCGTCGGCGCGGGAGCCGTCGGCTTCACCGGCTGGCTGCTGCCCGAGGCGGGCGCCGTGCTCGCCGCCGGACTGCTTGCGGCGGGTGTCGGCGTGCCGCTGGTGAGCGGCGCCGTGGCCCGCCACGCGGAACGGAAACTGGCCCCCGCGCGCGGGGTGCTCGCCACGCGTGTCGCCGACCTGCTCACCGGGACCGCCGAATTGACGGTCGCAGGGGCGCTGCGGCGACGTACGGCCAAGGCCGGGGAGGCCGACGCCGAGCTGACCCGGATCGCCTCCCGGGGCGCCACCGCGACCGCGCTCGGCGACGGCCTCGGCGCCCTCGTCACCGGGCTCACCGTGGCCGCGGCCGCGTGTGTCGGCGTGCAGGCGGTCCACGACGGGCGGCTCAGCGGCGTGGCCCTCGCCGCGGTCGTGCTCACGCCGCTCGCGGCCTTCGAGGCGGTGACGGGGCTGCCGCTCGCCGTGCAGTACCGCCAGCGGGTCAGGAAGAGCGCCGAGCGCGTCTACGAGGTCCTCGACGCGCCCGTGCCCGTCCCCGAGCCCGCCGAGCCCGCACAGGCCCCTCGTACGCCTTTCCCGCTGCGGGTCGAAGGGCTGAGCGCCCGCTACGAAGGCCAGTCCCCCCATGCGCCGGCGCTCGCGGGCGTCGGCCTGACGCTGGAGCGGGGCCGCCGGATCGCCGTGGTCGGTCCTTCCGGGTCCGGCAAGACGACGCTCGCGCAGGTGCTGCTGCGGTTCCTCGGGGCGTCCGAGGGGACGTACACGCTCGGCGGCACGGACGCGGCCTCGCTGGACGGTGACACGGTGCGCGGCATGGTCGGGCTGTGCGCCCAGGACGCCCACATCTTCGACAGTTCGGTGCGGGAGAACCTGCTGCTCGCCAAGAAGGACGCCACGGAGGCGGAACTGCGCGACGCCCTGGAGCGGGCGCGGCTCGACGGCTGGGCCGACTCGCTGCCCGACGGGCTCGACACGCTCGTCGGCGAGCACGGGGCACGCCTCTCCGGAGGACAGCGGCAGCGCCTCGCGCTGGCCCGCGCCCTGCTCGCCGACTTCCCCGTCCTCGTACTCGACGAGCCCGCCGAACACCTGGACCTGCCGACCGCCGACGCCCTGACCGCCGACCTGCTGGCCGCGACCGAGGGCCGCACGACGCTGCTCATCACGCACCGGCTGGCCGGGCTCGACGCGGTGGACGAGGTGCTCGTCCTGGACGCCGGGAGGGTGGCGCAGCGCGGCACGTACGCGGAGCTCGCGGCGGAGGAGGGGCCGCTGCGGCGGATGCTGGAGGTGGAGCGGGCGGCGGATCTGCTGGTCGCGGGATGAGGGCGGCCCGGAACTGGGCTCGGAGCATGACGCGGAACATGGCGCGGAACATGGCGCGGAACAGGGCCCCCGTCGGCCCGCGGTCGGCCGCGAGGCTTCGACTTTCCCCTGCAAATAGGACTAACTAGGCTCAAAGGCATGCCAGTACCCTCGGCCTCCGCCGACTCCCCGCTCCCCGACGGCCCACCGGACTCGGTGGAGGCGGCGGCGCGGGCGACCCACAGCCTCCAAGGGCTCTCGCCCGAGCTGACCTCGCGGGTCCCGCAGCTCCTCGAAGCCATGCGGTCGGTCGGCACCGGGCTCGAACTGCACACCACCCTGGACCGCATCTGCGAGACCGCCGCCGAACTGGCGGACGCCCGCTACGCAGCCATCGGCGTCGTCGCCGAGGACGGCGAGGGCCTCTCCGACTTCGTCTACCACGGCATCGACGAAGCCACGGCGCAGCGGATCGGGCGGCTGCCCGACGGCCACCGAGGGCTGCTCGGCGCCCTCATCCACCAGCCGAGGACGCTGCGGCTCGACGACCTCGCGACCGATCCGCGCTCCTGCGGATTCCCGCCCCACCACCCACCGATGCGGAGCTTCCTCGGCGTCCCCATCCGCGTCCAGGGCGAGATCTTCGGCAACCTCTATCTGACCGAGAAGCGGGACGGCGCCGAGTTCAACGACTACGACGTGCACATGGTCCGCGTGCTCGCGACAGAGGCCGGCATCGCCATCGGGAACGCCCGCCTCTACGAAGCCGCCACACAACGCGAACGCTGGATCGACGGCTCCGTGGCGGTCACCACGGCACTGCTGGCCGGAAGCGACGCGGAGGAGGCGCTCGCGGTCGTCGCCGAACAGGCCAGGCACCTCGCGGACTCGGCCGCGGGCATCGTGCTGCTGCCCGACGAGGAGGGCGGCATGGAGATCGTCGCGGTCTCCTCGGACGAACCCACCGGGGCGCTCGGCATGGTCGTCCCTCCGGAGAGCCGCATCGTCGCCGAACTCCTCGAAGGCGAGCCCGTGTTCATCGACGACGCGGCGAGCGACCCGCGCACCCTGACCGAGCTCGCCCGCTCCTACGGCCCCGTCATGATGCTGCCGCTACAGAGCGACGGCCGGGTCCTCGGGACCCTCGTGACGCCCCGCGCGCGTGGGGCACGCCCTTTCACCGAGGCGGAGCGGACCCTCGCCACCCAGTTCGCCTCACAGGCAGCGCTCGCCCTGATGATGGCCGAGGCCCAGCGGGACCGGGAGCGGCTCGCGGTGTACGAGGACCGCGACCGGATCGCCAGGGACCTGCACGACCTCGTCATCCAGCGCCTGTTCGCCACCGGTATGATGCTGGAGAGCGCCCAGCGCAGGTCGGTCGTCCCTGAGGTACAGGTCGGTGTCGGCCGGGCGGTCGACGAACTGGACGTGACGATCCAGGAGATCCGCACGGCGATCTTCGCCCTCCAGCAAGGACCCGCCGAGGCCCCGTCGGGGCTGCGCACCCGCGTCCTGCGCGAGATCAACATGGCCGCCGTCCCCCTGGGCTTCAAGCCGACGCACCACTTCGTGGGGCCCGTCGACACAGTGGTCGGCGAACTGACGGGAAAGAACCTCATCGCGGCGCTGCGAGAAGCGCTGTCCAACGCCTTCAGGCACGCGCAGGCCGCCCGCATCGACGTCGTGGTCGACGCGACCGTGGTCCTCCCGGACGGGCAGCAGGGCGTGCGCCTGACCGTCGCCGACGACGGTGTGGGCATCGCGGAGGGCGGTCGGCGCAGCGGTCTGAAGAACCTCAAGCGGCGCGCCGAGTCGCTGGGCGGGGACAGCTGGTACGGGCCCGGGATCGGCGAGGACGGCGGCGGCACGACGGTGGTGTGGGAGGCACCGTACTGACCGCGCGGAGCAGCGGAGCAGCTGTGGAGCTGAGGAGCGGAGGGGAGGAGGGGAGGAGGGGAGGAGCGGGGCTTGGAAGAAGGCCCCTGTTCGGCGGTATGCGTCTGAGCCGTACGGGGCACCGCACACCCCGGGCGCACGAGTCGTACGGGACCCGCGCCGCCGCGGCGGGCAACGATCCGTGACATGTGTCCGAGCCGCCGCCATCCGAATCCGTCCCGCCGCGTGCGGGTTCTCGGTGTGCCGGTGCTGCTGTGCGCGCTGCTCTGGCCCGCGCCTGCGACCACGGCCTCCGAGGGGCCGGGCGCGAGCGCCGACGTGGCACGGCTCTACGAAGAGGCCTCCGCCGCGACCGCCCGCTACGAAGAGGGCCGTCGAGAGGCCCGCATCCAGAAGAGGAAGGTCCGGAAACTGGACCGACTCCTCGCCGGAAAGCGACGCCACGTCGCCGTGCTGCACAGCGACCTGGGGAGGATGGCCAGAGCCCAGTACCGCACCGGCGGCGGCCTTCCCTACACCGCGCAGCTGCTTCTCGCCGACAGCCCGGACGCCGTCATACGAGGCAGGCGGGCCCTGTGGCTGGCGGACCTGGCCGTCAACAGCGCTGTCACCAAGACCCGGCGGGCGGTGGCCGGTCTCGCCGCCGCCAAGGACAGGGCAGGCCGCGCCAAGCGCTCCCTGGACCGGAGCACCGCACGCCTGGCGAAGCTGAAGCGCGGCATCGAACGGAAGCTGGAGACAGCCCAGTGGACCCTTCAGGGCGAGGCCGACCGGTCGGTCGCCGCGGGGAAGTGCCGCGGCGCCGTACGCCTGCACCAGCAGCGGACGCACGTCACGCGCGCGTGGGTGACGCCCGTGGAGTCGTACGAGCTGTCGGCGGGGTTCGACCGAGCCGGCGGGCGCTGGGCAGGCCGGCACACCGGGCAGGACTTCGCGGTCGGCATCGGGGCGCCCGTGCGGTCGGTCGGCGCGGGCCGGGTGGAGAGCGTGTCGTGCGGCGGGAGCTTCGGCATCGAGGTCGTGGTGCGGCACAAGGGCGGGTACTACACGCAGTACGCGCACCTCGC
This sequence comes from Streptomyces sp. NPDC093510, assembly GCF_040683555.1. Lineage (NCBI taxonomy): Bacteria > Bacillati > Actinomycetota > Actinomycetes > Kitasatosporales > Streptomycetaceae > Streptomyces > Streptomyces sp. NPDC093510. The sequence goes on along the minus strand of NZ_JBFBEE010000015.1, from coordinate 34,972 downwards.
GTCCGTCACCGTCGACCAGGGCGAGCGGGTGCGCCCCGGTCAGTGGGTCGGGCAGGCCGGCACGACCGGCAACTCGACCGGACCCCACCTGCACTTCGAGGCGCGGCTCACGCCGGACCTGGGGTCGGAGGTCGACCCACGCAAATGGCTGGCCGAGCGGGGCGTCACGCTCTGACGTCAGCCTTCGGAGCCGCGTCCCTCGGAGTCGCGTCGCTCGGAGCCGCGTCCTTCGGAGTCGTGCCCTTCGGAGTCGCTGCGCTCGGCGGCTCGGCGGACTTCGGCGGCGCGGCGGTCCGCGAGGATCCGCTCGATCACGACCGCGACGCCGTCGTCGTTGTTGGCGACGGTGTGCCCGGAGGCGGCGGCGATGACGTCCGGGTGGGCGTTGCCCATCGCGTACGACGTGCCCGCCCAGGCGAGCATCTCGATGTCGTTCGGCATGTCTCCGAAGGCGACGACTTCGGCCGGGGTGATGCCGCGCTCGGCGCAGCACAGCTCCAGGGTGCTGGCCTTGGAGACGCCGGGGCCGCTGATCTCCAGGAGGGCGCTGGGGCTCGACCGCGTGACCGTGGCCCGGTCGCCGATGGCCGCGCGGGCGAGCACCAGGAAGTCGTCCGGTGCCAGCCCCGGGTGGAAGGCGAGAACCTTCAGGACGGGCTGCTCGGCGACGGCGGAGTCCGCCAGCGTCTCGGCGAGCAGTTTCTCGGCGGGGGCGACGCTCTCGCCGGGCTCCATGTGCAGCGGCGGGTACGTCTCCTCGTGGTGGAGCCCCCCGGTCCGCTCGATCGCGAAGGACGTGCCCGGCGCCGCCACGCGCAGCCTGCGGACGACGTCGAGGGCGCGCTCCCGCGCCAGCTCGCGGATCTTGACGAAGCTGTGGGTGCCGGGGCCGCCGTGCAGGTCGACCACCGCGGCGCCGTTTCCGCAGATGGCGAGGCCATGACCGTGGACGTGGGCGCTGACGACGTCCATCCAGCGGGCCGGCCGGCCGGTCACGAAGAAGACCTCGATGCCCGCCTCCTCGGCGGCCGCGAGCGCGGCGACCGTGCGGTCGGAGACCGTCTTGTCGTCGCGCAGCAGGGTGCCGTCCAGGTCGGTCGCGATCAGCCGGGGCAGTGGTCGCGGGCCGTCCGGGGCGCTGGCTGCCGGTGCGGTGGAGGCCGGGGGCCTGGGCCCTGGGGTAGCTGAGGTCACGCCATCGATTGTCCCGCACCTGCGTGCACGACCGTGTGCTGGGGCGCACATTTGAGTGGTCCGGGCGGCCCGGGCCCCGCCCGCGGCACAGCCGTAAGCTCTGAGGCATGAGTCTGCGCCTGAGCACTGTGATTCTTCCCGTACGCCGCTGGCAGGAGGGCGGCCGCGACCAGTGGCTGCGGGCCGAGGAGCTCGGCTTCCACACGGCGTACACGTACGACCACCTGGCCTGGCGCACCTTCCGGGACGGCCCGTGGTTCGGCGCGGTGCCCACGCTGACCGCCGCCGCGACGGCCACCGACCGGCTGCGGCTGGGGACGCTCGTCACGTCGCCCAACTTCCGGCACCCGGTGACGCTCGCCAAGGAACTCATCTCGCTCGACGACATCTCCGGCGGCAGGATCACCCTCGGCATCGGCGCCGGTGGCAACGGATTCGACGCCACGACGCTGCTGAGGAGCGGCGAGGAGCCCTGGACCCCGCGCGAGCGCGCCGACAGGTTCGGGGAGTTCGTACCGCTGCTCGACCGGCTGCTCACCGAGGACTCGGTGACGTACGAGGGGGCCTTCTACTCGGCGCTCGAGGCGCGCAACATCCCGGGCTGCGTGCAGCGTCCGAGGCTGCCCTTCGCCGTCGCGGCCACCGGCCCGCGCGGCCTGAAGCTCGCGGCCCGGCACGGACAGGCGTGGGTGACTACGGGGGACCCGAAGCTCTACGAGGCGGGCACGCCCGAGCAGTCCCGCGAGGCGATCCGCAACCAGGTCGACAAGCTCGGCAAGGCCTGTGCGGACATCGGCCGGGACGTGGCCGAGCTGGACAAGATCCTGCTGACCGGCTTCACCCCGGACCGCGGCCGTCCGCTGGAGTCCCTCGACGCGTTCGTGGACTTCGCCGGGCGCCACCGGGAGCTGGGCTTCACGGAGATCGCGATCCACTGGCCCATCCCCGGCTCGGACTTCGCCGCGGACCAGACGGTGTTCGAGCAGATCGCCACGGAGGCGGTCCGCCAGCTCGGCTGACCGAAAGCGATCTCTCTTCACTCCTCTCACTCCTCTCACTCCTTGATATAGCCGGGCGGCACGGCAGCCGTGAGCCAGACGCCGTTGGCGCTGACCTGGAAGACGTGGCCGTCCCGGTGCATCGCCCCCGAGGCGACGGACAGGACGACGGGCCGGCCGCGGCGGGCGCCGACGCGCGTCGCCGTCTCGCGGTCGGGCGAGAGGTGCACGGCATGCCGGTTCATGGGACGCAGCCCTTCGGCGCGGATCGCGGCCAGGTGGGCGGCGACAGTGCCGTGGAAGAGGTACGCGGGCGGGGCCGCGGGCGGCAGATCGAGGTCGACGTCGACGGAGTGGCCCTGGCTGGCGCGGATCCTGCCGTCCTGGACGGCGAAGCGCTGCTTGTCGTTGACGGCCACCACGTGGTCGAGCTCGGCCCGGGTGATGGGGAAGCGGTGGGCGGCGGCCGCGGCGAGGAGTGCGTCGATCTCGACCCAGCCGTTCGCGTCGAGGGTGAGTCCGATCCGGTCGGGGCTGTGGCGAAGGTGCTTCGACAGGTACTTGGACACCTTCACGGTGCGCTGCTCGCCTGCCGCGGGTGGTCTTTCTTTCATGCCTTCAGCGTCTCGGTGATCAGTTTCCCGCGCACTCGATTTTTGTCCACCGGGTTTTCATCGACGAATTTGGCCTCAAAGGTTTGATCCACAGCCAAGTCAAGTTATCCACAGGCCAGTTGGCAATTCTGTGGACAACTCTCAGGCAATAGGCGGCATTTGAGCAACTTGCCCTGCCTCATGCTGGTTTGTTGTCAGTGCGTCCAATGTCCTTGTCTGTACCTCCCTTTCAGCCGCCGCCGCGATGAAGGCGGCAGCGTTGTGTTCACCAACCAGAGCCTGTACAGCGCGCATTGTCGATGCAGGCAGCGCGACATATTGCGGCTCATTCGACTGCCGCGGCGCTTCGACGGGGTCGAGATGTCTGCGTAGATGCTGGGTAGCGAACAGGCGCATGGCGCGGGCGAGTTCGGCGTCGACGGACTGCTGGGCGAGCGGCCTGAGTCTGCGGACGAGGTCCGCCGCTTCGGCCGCGTCCGTCTCGGTCGGCGGGTGATGGCCGAGGTAACGAGCGAAGACGTGCTCCGTCGTGAACTCCAGGAAACGGGAAGCTATGTGCTCGACCTGCCCCCTCAGCTCCCGCAAATGGCCTGATATGGCGGGCAGCGGCACCCCGGCCGCGTACAACTCGACAGCTACAGACAGTTCCTGTGGGCTCGGCACCAGGAATTCGCCCTCGCGCCCCGGTATCGGCTCCAGCACGCCGAGGGCGATCGCGTCGGCCACCGCGGCCTCGTCCGGAGTGCCGCCGAAGGCCGCGTCGAGCTCCGTGCGGGTGATCCGGTCAGCCTTCTCGTCCGTCCACGGCCCGTCGACCTCCGCGGCCAGTCCCAGCACCCCGCCGAGGCCCCGGCCGGCGTCCCAGGCCTCCAGGAGCTCCTTGATGGAGGCCAGGGTGTAACCCCGGTCGAGCAGGTCGGCGATCTGCCGCAGCCGTGCCAGGTGCGCGTCCCCGTACACATTGGACCGGCCGCGCCGCTCCGGGCGGGGGAGCAGCCCGCGGTCCTGATAGGCGCGGATCGTGCGGACCGTCGCGCCGCTGTGGTGCGCCAGATCCTCGATGCGGTACTCCACGCTGCCCGTCCTTTGTGATGACTCGTGCCAGGGCTGTCGGGAGCCTCTAGGCGGTGGCTGCCCTGCCGATCGCGCCCGCCGCCGCCCGCGCGGCGGGCGACTGCGCCAGGTACTCGACGGCCTTGCGCAACGAGCCTTCCTGCGAGGGATGGTACGACCGCCGCAGGTATCGGGGTATGGCCGTGCCGATCTCGCGCCAGGTGGGCAGCAGGCCCTTGCGGACCGCTCTGTTGTGCTCGGCCAGTGAGTACCGCAGACGGCCCGCGAGTTGGGGGTCGTGGCGGATCAGATAGGCCGTTCCCCAGATCCACAGGTACAGCATCACGGGCGCCGTGACCGTCATGCCCGCGACCCGGCGGGCGTACCGCGGAAGGCCCCGGCCGCCGCAGTGCTGGAACATGTCGAAGGCGACCGCGCGGTGCTCGACCTCCTCCGCGCCGTGCCAGCGCAGCAGGTCGAGCATCACCTCGTCGGCCCCCGCGCGGTCGAGGCCCTCGGCGTCCAGCACCCAGTTCCCCAGGACCGCCGTGAACTGCTCGATCGCGGCGATGATCGACAGCCGGAAGCGCAGCCACTCCTGCGTAGGCACCGGCACGCCCAACGGCGGCTTCTCGCCGAGGAGCGTCTCGAAGAGGAAGTCGACGTACTTGGTGTAGGCCACGGTGTCCAGGCGCTGCGCCGCCAGGTGGTCGAGCACGTGCGCGTGCTGCACGCTGTGCGTGGCCTCCTGTCCCATGAACCCCTTCACGTCCCCCCGCAGCACCGGGTCGGTGATCAGCGGCAGGCCCTCCTTGAAGACCTTCACGAACCACCGCTCCCCCGCCGGGAGAAGGAGATGCAGGACGTTGATGACGTGGGTGGCCGTCGGCTCGTCCGGTATCCAGTGCAGCGGCGTCCTGTCCCAGTCGAACGAGACCCGGCGCGGAACGATCGCGTAGTGGCTCTCCTCCGTGCTCACAACGGCGGCTCCAATCGGGCGATCGCCCGCAGGGCCTTGGGGCTGAGGCGGGCCATGAAGCGAGCCCCGCGGGCCTCAGGGGTGACCGGGACCACCGCCTGGTTCTTGACGACGGCGTGCAGGATCGCGTCGGCGACCTTCTCCGGCGGGTAGTTGCGCAAGCCGTACAGCCGGGCGGACTTCTTCTGGCGGCGCTTCTCCTCGTCGGCCCCGACCCCGACGAAACGGGACGTCGTCGTGATGTTCGTGTTCACGAAGCCCGGGCAGATCGCGGAGACACCGATGCCCTGGTCCGCGAGCTCCGCGCGCAGGCACTCGCTGAGCATCAGGACCGCCGCCTTGGAGGTGCTGTAGGCGGGCAGGGTCTTGGAGGGCTGGTACGCAGCCGCCGACGCGGTGTTGACGATGTGGCCGCCCTGGCCGCGCTCGGCCATCTGCTTGCCGAAGAGCCGGCAGCCGTGGATCACACCCCACAGATTGACGTCGAGGACCTTCTTCCAGTCCTCACCCGTGGTGTCGAGGAAGGAGCCGGCGAGTCCTATGCCGGCGTTGTTCACCAGGACGTCCACCACGCCGTACTCCGTGGCGACCCGCTCGGCGAGCTTCTCCATGGCCTGCTCGTCGGAGACGTCGACCGTCTCGCCCCAGGCGTCCGGGGCGCCTATCAGGCGGGCCATCTCCGCCGTGCGGGCCGCGCTCTCCGCGTCCCGGTCGACGGCCACCACGCGTGCGCCCGCCTCGGCGAACGCGAAGGCCGTGGCCCGTCCGATGCCGCTGCCCGCCCCGGTGATCAGGACGAGCTGGCCACCGAACCGGTCGGCGTGCTTCCCGGTGGCGCCACTGTCCCTGGCGGGGAGACCGTCCTCGTTCGACGTGACGAACTCGCTGATCCACGCCGACAGTTGATCGGGCCGCGTACGCGGAACCCAGTGCTTGGCGGGCAGGGTGCGGCGCACGAGCCGGGGTGCCCACAGCTCAAGCTCGTCGTAGAGCCGCTCGGAGAGGAAGATGTCTCCGGAGGGCGTGATGAGCTGCACGGGCACGTGCGCGTACGCGTCGGGGCGCGGCCTGCGCAGCCTCGCGCGGATGTTGTCGCGGTAGAGCCAGGCGCCGTGCGCTGCGTCCTGGGGCAGCGACGCCGTCGGGTAGTCGCCCGCGGGGACCTTCTCGACGCGCTGGAGGATCTTCGGCCACTGCTTGCCGAGGGGGCCGCGCCAGGCGAGCTCGGGGAGCACGGGGGTGTGCAGCATGTACACGTACCAGGACTTGGCGCCCTGGCCGAGGAGCTGGCCGACCTTGCGGGGCGTGGGCCGGGACATGCGGTTCTTGATCCAGTGGCCGAAGTGGTCGAGTGAGGGCCCCGACATCGACGTGAAGGACGCGATGCGGCCCTCCGTCCGCTTGACGGTGACGAACTCCCAGGACTGCACCGAGCCCCAGTCGTGCCCGACCACGTGCACCGGCTCGGCCGGGCTGACCGCGTCGATGACCGCCACGAAGTCGTCGGTCAGCTTCTCCAGGGTGAAGCCCCCGCGCAGCGGCCGCGGCGCCGTCGACCTGCCGTGCCCACGGACGTCGTACAGCACGACGTGGAAGCGGTCCGCGAGGCGCTCGGCCACCTCGGACCACACCTCCTTGGAGTCCGGATAGCCGTGCACCAGCACGACCGTGGGCCGCTCGGGGTCGCCGAGCTCGGCGACGCACAGCTCCACCCCGCCCGTGCGCACCCAGCGCTCGCGCGCGTCCCGCAGGCTCTTACCGATACCCTCCGCGCCCTCGGTGCTCTCGGTGCTGTCTCCGGTCGTCATGCGGCGGCCCTCTCCTCAGCCCAGCGCCGCACATGCGGCAGGTCGTCGTCCAGCCAGAACGCGCTCTGTTCGGGGTCCTTGGAGTCGGTGACCACCAGGATCTCCTCGAACTTCGCGCCCGTACCCCGGAAACCGAGGTGCGGTTCGACCGCCCAGAGCCCCTTACGGGGCGGGTGGTCGGAGAATTTGTACGGGGACCACAGCGGCGACCAGCCGTCCCGGTGGCCGCGGAGGGCGTCGCTCGCCAGGCCCTTCAGCGACTGCGTGCCGAACCCGAAGAGATGCGGGGTCAGTCGGCGCTCCTTGACGCGGTCGACCTTGTGCGCGATCACGCCGAACGGATAGGCGCGGTGACGGTTGGCATAGCCCTGGCGGACCATGAGCCGGTCCACGTTCTCGTAGATCTCCCGCAGGGGCCGGCGCTCGCGCACCTCGCGCAGGATCAGCTCCCGGTGCGCCTCCAGGTCGGCGAGGAGCCGGTCGTGCACGGGGTTCAGACCGAGACAGCCGGAATAGCCGATGTCGGCCGTGAACCCTTTGTGAATCGGAGCCATGTCGAGGATGAAGGGCATCCCCGGCTCCAGCCTGCGGTTGGTCGGGAAGAACTGCAGCGGGACCCGGAAGTTCACGAACGCCGTGCGGTCCCCGAACCAGGCGAACGGCAGGTGGAACCAGTCCCGCACACCTCGCTCGCGCAGCCACTCGCGCTGCATCCGGGCGGCCTCACGCTCCGTCACACCGGGCTTGAGCTGGGCCGCGACCGCCTCCGCGCACGCGTACGCGAGGGTCTGCACTTCCCTGAACCCCCGCAGTTCCGCGGAGAGTTCACCTGCCACTGCTGAAGTCATGCCACCGTCCGTCCCGAGTCCGGTCCACCCGTGTCCGGTCCATCGCCGTACGCGGTCGTAACTTGACACTGATGAATGTGACAATGCCCGGCGGCTACGTCAATAGTTCTGCCCGACCCTGCGGGACAGGTCCGGGAGATCCCCCAGGGGGCGACTTCCGGACGACCCCTACGGGCCCGTAATACTCCAGAGTGAGGGCAGGGCAGGCCCTTGGTCTGACGCGCGGTGTGGTCTGCGCCACTACCGTCGAAACGTGACTGTGATCGTGACCGAAAGCCTGAGCAAGCGGTTCCCGAGGGTGACCGCGCTTGACCGGCTCTCCATGGATATCGGGCCCGGCGTGACCGGACTCGTCGGGGCCAACGGAGCCGGCAAGTCCACTCTGATCAAGATCCTGCTGGGTCTGTCCCCCGCCACGGAGGGCCGCGCCGCCGTGCTCGGCCTCGACGTCGCCACCCAGGGCGGCGAGATCCGCGAGCGCGTCGGGTACATGCCCGAGCACGACTGCCTGCCGCCCGACGTCTCGGCCACCGAGTTCGTCGTCCACATGGCGCGCATGTCGGGCCTCCCGCCCACGGCGGCCCGGGAGCGCACCGCGGACACCCTGCGCCACGTCGGGCTCTACGAAGAGCGGTACCGCCCCATGGGCGGCTACTCGACCGGCATGAAGCAGCGCGTGAAGCTCGCCCAGGCCCTCGTCCACGACCCCCGCCTGGTCTTCCTGGACGAGCCGACGAACGGCCTCGACCCGGTCGGACGCGACGAGATGCTCGGCCTGATCCGCCGCGTCCACACCGACTTCGGCATCTCGGTCCTGGTCACCTCGCACCTCCTCGGCGAGCTGGAGCGCACCTGCGACCACGTCGTGGTCGTCGACGGCGGCAAACTCCTGCGCTCCAGCTCCACCACCGACTTCACCCAGACCACCACGACACTCGCCGTCGAGGTCACGGACAGCGACGAACACCCGGACGGCACCCGGGCGTTGCGCGACGCGCTGCGGGCGCGCGACATCGGCACGGAGACCGGCGGTGAGCTGCCCGGCGCGGGACACACGATCCTGCTCACCGCGGAGGGCGAGGAGACGTACGACATCGTGCGCGACCTCGTCGCCGACCTCGGTCTCGGCCTGGTCCGGATGGAACAGCGCAGGCACCACATCGCGGAGGTCTTCAAGGACGAGCCGCACCAGGAGCCCGTCTCCGAGCGCGTGGCCGCCCGGGCGGCCACCGCCGCCGCACAGCAGACAGGAGGCCGGCGCGATGAGCACTGAAGCCACCCGGATCCCCGAGTCCACCCAGATCCACAACATCGGCTACCGGAACTACGACGGCCCGCGCCTCGGCCGTGCCTACGCCCGCCGCTCGCTCTTCTCCCAGAGCCTGCGCGGGGCGTACGGTCTCGGGCGCTCCGCCAAGTCCAAGGTCCTGCCGATGATCCTCTTCGCGGTGATGTGCCTGCCCGCGGCGATCATGGTGGCGGTCGCCGTGGCCACCAAGGCCAAGGACCTCCCCCTGGACTACACGCGCTACGCGATCGTGCTGCAGGCCGTCATCAGCCTCTTCCTGGCGGCCCAGGCCCCGCAGACCGTCTCCCGCGACCTGCGCTTCAAGACCGTGCCGCTCTACTTCTCACGGCCCATCGAGCGCGGTGACTACGTAGTGGCGAAGTTCGCCGCGATGACCTCCGCCCTCTTCGTCCTCACGGCCGCTCCCCTCCTCGTGCTCTACGTAGGAGCGCTGCTCGCCAAGCTCGACTTCGCCGACCAGACGAAGGGCTTCGGCCAAGGGCTGGTCTCAGTGACGGTCCTCTCCCTGCTCTTCTCCGGCATCGCGCTCGTCATCTCGGCGATCACACCCCGCCGCGGCTTCGGCATCGCCGCCGTCATCGCCGTCCTGACCATCACCTACGGAGCGGTGTCCACCGTCCAGGCGATCGCCTACGAACAGGGCAGCACCGACGCCATCGCCTGGCTCGGGCTCTTCTCGCCGATCACCCTCATCGACGGCGTGCAGACCGCGTTCCTCGGCGCGACCTCCGCCTTCCCCGGAGGGGAAGGCCCCTCGTCCGGCGTCGGCGTCGTCTACGTACTGGTCGTCCTCGGCCTCATCGCGGGCTGCTACGGCGCACTGATGCGCCGCTACCGAAAGGTCGGGCTGTGAGCACGATCAACATCGACCACACCTCCCGCTGGTTCGGGAACGTGGTGGCGGTCAACGACATCACCATGAACATCGGCCCCGGCGTCACAGGGCTCCTCGGTCCGAACGGCGCGGGCAAGTCGACCCTCATCAACATGATGGGCGGCTTCCTCGCCCCCTCCACGGGCAGCGTCACCCTCGACGCCAAGCCGATCTGGCGTAACGAGCGCATCTACAAGGACATCGGCATCGTCCCCGAGCGCGAGGGCATGTACGACTTCCTCACGGGCCGCGAATTCGTCGTCGCCAACGCCGAGTTGCACGGCCTGGACGAACGGGCCGCGAAGAAGGCGCTGGCCACGGTCGAGATGGAGTACGCGCAGGACCGGAAGATCTCCACGTACTCCAAGGGCATGCGCCAGCGCGTGAAGATGGCCTCCGCCCTCGTCCACGACCCGGCCGTGCTGCTGCTCGACGAGCCCTTCAACGGCATGGACCCGCGTCAGCGCATGCAGCTGATGGACCTCCTGCGGACCATGGGGGACGAGGGCCGCACGGTCCTGTTCTCCTCACACATCCTCGAAGAGGTCGAGCAACTGGCCTCGCACATCGAGGTGATCGTCGCCGGACGGCACGCGGCGAGCGGCGACTTCCGTAAGATCCGCCGGCTGATGACCGACCGGCCCCACCGCTATCTGATCCGCTCCAGCGACGACCGCGCCCTGGCCGCCGCACTGATCGCCGACCCCTCCACAGCCGGTATCGAAGTCGACCTCAAGGAGGGCGCGTTGCGCATTCAGGCGGTCGACTTCGGCCGGTTCACGACGCTGCTGCCCCGGGTCGCCCGCGAGCACGGCATCCGGCTCCTGACGGTCTCGCCCTCGGACGAGTCCCTCGAGTCGGTCTTCTCCTACCTCGTCGCGGCCTGAAGGGAGCCATCGTGTACGACCCCACTGTCGCCCGGCTCACCTACCGGGCCCTGCTCGGCCGCCGCCGGGCACTCATCCTCTTCGCCCTGCCCGTCCTGCTGATCGCCATCTCCGCGGCGGTACGCGGCTTCAGCGGCGCCGACGACCAAGTGGCCGTCGACGTCCTCGGCGGTTTCGCGCTCGCCACGATGGTGCCGATCATCGGCGTCATCGCGGGCACCGGCGCCATCGGCCCGGAGATCGACGACGGCTCGGTCGTCTACCTGCTCTCCAAACCGGTCAAGCGCCCCACGATCATCTTCACCAAGCTGATCGTCGCCATAGCGGTGACCATGGCCTTCTCGGCGATCCCCACCTTCGTCTCGGGGATGATCCTGAACGGCAACGGCCAGCAGATCGCCATCGCCTACACCATCGCGGCGCTGGTCGCCTCCATCACGTACGCCGCGATCTTCCTGCTCCTCGGCACGATCACCCGGCACGCCGTGGTCTTCGGCCTCGTCTACGCCCTGGTGTGGGAGGCCCTCTTCGGATCGCTGGTCTCCGGGGCCCGCACGCTCAGCGTGCAGCAGTGGTCCCTCGCCGTGGCCCAGAAGGTCGGCGAGGGCGACCTGATCACCTCGGACGTCGGCCTGCCGGCCGCGACGGTCCTGCTGGTCGCGGTCACCGCGCTCGCCACCTGGTACGCGGGACAGAAGCTGCGGTCGCTGACGCTGGCCGGGGAGGAGTAGGCAGGGCAGGCGCCCCGGGCGGGACCCGGGGCGCGGTCGCGTGCCTCGGTCAGGCGAGGAGGCGCTCCAGCACCACCGCGATGCCGTCCGCCTCGTTCGACGTCGTCACCTCGTCCGCGACGGCCTTGAGCTCGTCGTGGGCGTTGGCCATGGCTACGCCGTGTGCGGCCCAGGCGAACATCGGGATGTCGTTCGGCATGTCGCCGAAAGCGATCGTGTCCACGGCCTTCGCACCCAGTCGGCGCGCCGCCAGGGAGAGGCCCGTGGCCTTGGAGAGGCCGAGCGGCAGGAGTTCGACTATGCCCTCGCCCGCCATGGTCACGCCGACCAGGTCGCCCGCGACCTTGCGCGCCACCTCCGCGAGAGCGTCGTCGCTCAGGCCGGGATGCTGGATGTAGACCTTGTTCAGCGGGGCGGCCCACAGGTCGGCGACGTCCGTGAAGGGGACGGCCCGGAGCGGGCCGCCCTGGACCGCGTATCCCGGACCGATGATGACCTCGCCGTCGAGGCCGTCGCGGCTCGCCGCGAGGGCGAGCGGCCCGATCTCCGCCTCGATCTTCGCGAGCGCCAGACCGGCCAGCTGGCGGTCGAGCGTCACGGAGGTGAGCAGGCGGTGCTCCCCCGCGTGGTAGACCTGCGCGCCCTGGCCGCACACCGCGAGACCGTCGTAGCCGAGGTCGTCGAGGACGTGGCGGGTCCAGGGCACCGCACGGCCGGTGACGATGATGTGCGCCGCGCCCGCCGCGGTGGCCGCGGTGAGCGCCTGGCGCGTACGTTCCGAAACCGTGTCGTCGGGGCGCAGCAGCGTCCCGTCGAGGTCGGTCGCGACCAGCTTGTACGGGAAGGAGGGCGTGACTGGAGCAGGGTGGCTCACTTGGCGATGGGCTCCAGAATCTCTCGTCCCCCGAGGTACGGACGCAGCATCTCGGGCACCACTACGGAGCCGTCGGCCTGCTGGTGGTTCTCCAGGATGGCCACGATCGTGCGCGGGACGGCGCACAGGGTGCCGTTCAGCGTCGCCAGCGGCTGGATCTTCTTGCCGTCGCGCATGCGGATCGACAGGCGGCGGGCCTGGAAGCCGTCGCAGTTCGAGGCCGAGGTCAGCTCGCGGTACTTGCCCTGGGTGGGGATCCACGCCTCGCAGTCGAACTTGCGGGAGGCCGAGGAGCCGAGGTCACCCGTCGCCACGTCGATCACCTGGAAGGGCAGGCCGAGGCCGGTGAGCCACTGCTTCTCCCACTCCAGGAGGCGCTTGTGCTCGTTCTCCGCGTCGTCCGGGTCGACGTACGAGAACATCTCGACCTTGTCGAACTGGTGGACGCGGAAGATGCCGCGGGTGTCCTTGCCGTACGTGCCGGCCTCACGGCGGAAGCAGGGCGAGAAGCCCGCGTACCGCAGGGGCAGCTTGTCGGCGTCGATGATCTCGTCCATGTGGTAACCGGCGAGTGCGACCTCGGAGGTGCCGACCAGGTAGTAGTCGTCCTTCTCCAGGTGGTACACGTTCTCGGCGGCCTGGCCGAGGAAGCCGGTGCCCTCCATGGCGCGCGGGCGGACGAGCGCGGGCGTCAGCATCGGGATGAACCCGGCCTCGGTGGCCTGCGCGATCGCGGCGTTCACCAGGGCGAGCTCCAGCAGGGCGCCGACACCGGTGAGGTAGTAGAAGCGCGAGCCGGAGACCTTCGCGCCGCGCTCGACGTCGATGGCGCCGAGCGCCTCGCCGAGCTCCAGGTGGTCCTTCGGCTCGAAGCCCTCGGCCGCGAAGTCGCGCGGGGTGCCGATCGTGTCGAGGACGACGAAGTCCTCCTCGCCGCCGACCGGGACGTCCGGGTGGACGAGGTTGCCCAGCTTCTGCAGGAGGCTCTTGGTCTCGTCCTCGGCCTCGTCCTGAGCGGCGTCGGCCGCCTTGACGGCGGCGGAGAGCTCGCCCGCCTTCTTCAGGAGCTCCTGCTTCTCCTCCGGCGCGGCCTTGGGGATCAGCTTGCCGAGCGCCTTCTGCTCGGAGCGGAGTTCGTCGAAGCGGAGGCCGGACGACCTGCGCCGCTCGTCGGCGGAGAGCAGGGCGTCGACGAGCGCGACGTCCTCTCCACGGGCGCGCTGGGAGGCGCGAACACGGTCGGGGTCCTCACGGAGCAGGCGAAGGTCAATCACCCCTCAAGGCTACCGTCGCGCGCTTCCGGCCCACGACTCGATATTCCATTGTGTACGTTATGCCCGGTTTGCCGGAATGTGAATTCCTGACTCGGAACGGCCGGAAAAGCTCATCTCCGAACGCCTCGGTCTTCGGTCAATGAAAAGGGCACTATTCCCCGAAAGGGGGCAGAGCGTGCCTGTGGCCTTGACCGGAACCCCTTGTGGGAAGCGGGACTTGGGGTGCCTGTCCACTGTGGTTGTCCACAGGAATCAGTGCCTCCGGACGGTTATCCACAGGGTGTGCGAAAGATCTGTGGATGCCGGAGGAGGCCGTTCCGAATGCCTCTCACGCGTCCGTGGAATCCCTTCCCAAACCACCCGCACACCCACTTTCGAGTGGAAATGACTCGCTCCAAAGAGTTGATCAATAGAAAAGAGTGGACGAGGGGTGACGTGCGGGGCTGTGGACGGACTTGGGGGCTGTGGGCCGATTTGTCGACCATGTCGCGCTTCGTTGTCGACTTGTCCCCAGGTCGAGACGCGTGCCTGTGGATAACTTCTGTGGACAACGTAAATCTGCAGGTAGGACTAGAAACGGCCGTCCTGGCAGTGCGCCAGCCAGTCCGACGCGGCGATGAACTCGCCGTCCGTCGTGCCGGGCCGCGGCGCCCGGACGTCCTCCGTGGACACCCCGGCCCGCGGGTACGAGCCGAGGAAGCGGACCTGCGGGCAGATCCGCTTGAGCCCCATCAGGGCCTCGCCGACGCGGCGGTCCGTGATGTGCCCCTCGGCGTCCACCGAGAAGCAGTAGTTGCCGATGCCCTGGCCCGTCGGGCGCGACTCGATGCGCATGAGGTTGACGCCGCGTACGGCGAATTCCTGGAGCAGTTCGAGCAGCGCGCCGGGGTGGTCGTCGCCCAGCCAGATGACGACGGACGTCTTGTCGGCCCCCGTCGGCGCGGCGGGACGGGCCGGGCGGCCGACCAGCACGAAGCGGGTCTCGGCGTTCGCCGCGTCGTGGATCTCGCTGACCAGCGGTTCGAGACCGTACGTCGCCGCAGCGAACTCGCCCGCGAAGGCCGCGTCGAAACGGCCCTCCTGGACCAGCCGGGCCCCGTCCGCGTTCGAGGCCGCCGACTCCCACAGGGCGTCGGGCAGCTGCGCGGCCAGCCAGTTGCGGACCTGCGGCTGGGCCACCGGGTGGCCGGTCACCGTCTTGATGTCCTTGAGCTGCGTGCCGGGCCGTACGAGGAGGGCGAAGGCGATCGGCAGGACGACCTCGCGGTAGATCATCAGCGGCTCGCCCTTGGCGAGTTCGTCGACGGTGGTGGTGACGCCGCCCTCGACGGAGTTCTCGATCGGCACCAGCGCGGCCGCCGCCTCGCCGCCGCGGACCGCGTCCAGCGCGGCCGGCACGGAGACCATCGGAACGAGCTCCCGGGCGGCCGCCTCCGGCAGCGTGCGGAGAGCGGCCTCGGTGAAGGTGCCTTCGGGGCCCAGGTACGTATAGCGCGTCGCCGACATACCGTCACCCTAATGGGCCCGACGTGGCGCGGCTCACGCGTCTCACAGACCGGCACCCTGCCCCTCGGGCAGCTATTACCCCTCCAGCAACCCCTGCCCCACGTATCCGCCCTTCGCCGCCCCGCCCGGCACCGCGAAGAGCCCGCTCGCCTCGTGCCGGATGAACTCCGACAGGGCATCGCCCCGGTCGAGCTTGCGCTGCACCGGGATGAAGCCGCGCATCGGGTCCGCCTGCCAGCAGACGAAGAGCAGCCCGGCGTCCGGGTCACCCTTGGCGTCGAAGCCGTCGTGGTACGAGAACGGGCGGCGCAGCATCGCGGCGCCCCCGTTCTGGTCGGGCCGGGTGATGCGGGCGTGTGCGTCGAGGGGGATGACGACCTTGCCGTCCGGGCCCGCCTTGTCCAGCTTCGGCTCGGTCGTCTCCGTGCCGCCGGTGAGCGGGGAGCCGTCCGACTTGTGCCGCCCGATGACCGCCTCCTGCGCCTTCACACCGAGCTTCTCCCAGTCGTCAAGGAGCATGCGGATACGGCGTACGACTACGTAGGAGCCGCCCGCCATCCAGGAGGGGTCGCCGTCGCCCGGCACGAAGATCCGCTCGTCGAAGTCCTTCTCCGTCGGCTTGGGGTTGTTCGTGCCGTCGACCTGCCCCATCAGGTTGCGGGTCGTCATGGGCCGCGCGGTGGCTCCCGGCGAGCGGTTGAAGCCGTTCATCTGCCAGCGGACGCGCGCGGTCCCGGCCGCCTCCTTCTGGATCGCGCGCAGGGCGTGGAAGGCGACGAGCGGGTCGTTCGCACCGATCTGCACCCACAGGTCGCCGTTGCTGCGGGCCTTGTCGAGGTGGTCCGACGAGAAGTCGGGCAGCGGGTCCAGGGCCGCCGGGCGCTGCTTCTCCAGCCCCGTGCGGGAGAAGAAGGAGGCACCGAAGCCGAAGGTGACGGAGAGCGAGGACGGTCCCGCGTCCCGGGCGACCGCAGTGTCCTCGCCGCCTACGGGCTCGCCCGCCATCAGCCGCTCGGCAGCCGCCGACCAGCGGCGCAGCAGGGCCGCCGCCTCCTTGCGGCCCGCACCCGCCGCCAGATCGAAGGCGACCAGGTGGCCGCGGGACTGGAGGGGCGTGGTGATGCCGGGCTGATGTTTCCCGTGAAACATCACCTGTTCGGCGCCCAGGGACGCGAGCTCCGTCCTGGACGATCCCGCGGAGTCCGCCGAGGCGTCCGGGGCCGCCGCGTACCCGACGGCGCTGCCCGCCGCGCCGAGCGCGAGACCCGTCGCACCGGCGGTGCCGAGCAGTCGCCGCCTGGAAATCCCGTTGTCCGCCATGGTGGTTGTTCCGTTCAGCCGATCTGCGCGTTCTTCTTCACGGTGACCTGGTCGATGTCGGATGTCCGCACCGTCACCGCGATCTTCCAATTGCCTGCCATCGGAACCTGCACGCCGTTCGCGCTCCAGTGTCCGGTGGCGATGTGGTCCGGGGCGACGGGCAGCGGGCCGACGTCCTGTGACTCGAGGGTGAAGGAGACCTTCACCTCGGGGACGTCGAAGGCGCTGCCGTTGGGACGCTTCGCGTACACGTGCAGGGTGTTGCTGCCGCTGCGGCCGGGGTCGAGATCCAGCTGCACGGTGCCCTTGCCGTCGGTGCCGCCCGTGTCGAAGGGCACCTTCAGCTGGAGCGGTCCCGAACGCTGCGCCGCCGCCGCGGAGGTGGCGTTGGCGGCCTCCTCCTCGGTGCGGCCCGGCTCGGTGGTGGTGAGGATCGTCGTCACGGCCAGCACGACGACGGCGACACCGGCCTCGGTGAGCACCGAGCGGCGCAGGCCCGACCGGTGCGGGTCGGCGTCGCGGACGCGCTTCTCGCGGGCGTTGTCCATGGCGGCCCGCTGGCGGGCCAGCTGGGCGGAGCGCTTGGGGTCCTCGACCGTGTCTCCGGAGGAGGCCGGTACGGTCACCGGCTTCTGCTGCGGCTTCTTCGAAGGCTGATTCGCCGACTGATTCGCCGGCTGCTTCGAGGTCTGCTTCGTCGCCTGCTTCACCGACTGCTTCTCGCGCTGCTCGACGACCACGGCGGCCGCGGTCTCCGGAGCCATGCCGCCCGCCTCGGCGGCGATCCGCCCGGTCCACCGCCGCGAGACGGAGGCGACGCCCACCAGGACGACGACCAGGCCGATCTTGACGAGGAGCAGCTGCCCGTACGACGTGCCGGTCAGCGCCGACCACGAACCGACCTGCCGCCACGACTGGTAGGTGCCGGTCGCGACCAGCACGACGACGCTGGTGAACGCCACGGCCGAGAACCGCCGCACGGCCGACGCGTCCACCGCGGTCGTCCGGAAGAGCGCGACGAGCAGCGACGCGAGCCCGCCGAGCCAGGTGGCGGCGGCCAGCAGATGCAGCACGTCGACGGGCATCGCGATGCCCGCCTGGATGCCGGTCGAGGCGTGCTCGGCCATCGCCCACGTCGCCGCGATGCCGATGGACACCACGGTGCCGCCGATGGCGAGCCCGAACGTGAGGTCCTTCTTCTCGGCGGCCTGATCGGGCCCCTCGCGCTTCACGTACGCGCCGAAGAGCACCGCGATGAACAGCGCGGCGGCGGCGAGCAGCAGCAGCCGGGAGACCAGCGCCGCGCCCGTCTTGGTGTTGAGCACGTCGCCGAGCTTGGCCATGTCGAAGGCGTCGGCGAGCTTCCCGGAGCCGGTGTAGGGGGCGCGTAGGAGCAGGAGGACGAGGGTGGAGGCGGCCAGCGTCACCCAGCCCGAGGTCACGAGCCGCTGCACGGACTGTTCACCGGCTCCCCGCGGCCAGCAGCCCAGGACGAAGGCGGCACCGCCGACGAGCAGGATGAACCCGGCGTACGAGAAGTAGCGCGCGATGTCGTAGAGCAGGCCGACCAGGCCGCCGCCGGCCTCCTGGTCGGGCAGCACGACCTTGGTGTCGGAGGGTGCGCCGATGGAGAAGGTGAAGGCGCCGGCGACCGGGTGGCTGTCGGCGGAGACCACTTGGTAGGCGACGGTGAAGGTGCCGTCGGGCAGGCCGGGGCGCAGCTTCACGCCGTACGTGTTGGCGCCCAGGTCGGTCGTCTTCTTGGTGTCGGCCCGCTTGCCGGACGGATCGAGGACCCGGACCGAGCCGTCCGACATGGCGACCTTCTCGGAGAAGGTGAGCTTGACCTGGTCGGGGGCCTTGTCGACCACCGCTCCCTGCTTCGGGTCGCTGCCGGTCAGCGCGGCGTGCGCGGACGTGGGCGCGGCACCGGCGAGGAAGGCGCCGGTCGCGGCGAGAAGCACCAGAAGGAGCCGCCAGAGGCGGGGGGCTGTACCGGTCCGGGAAACGACCCTGGAGCGGGGAGCGATGGTCTGCATCAACGATCCGTCCCTCAGTGCGACTTGTGCTGCTCGGGGCTGTACGTCGCTTCCTTGACCGGGACCTCGACGGTGATCGGGTCCGACTTCTGGAAGTGCAGGGTCATGGCGATCTTCTCGCCCTGCTTCGGCTTGCGCTCGAGCTTCTCGAGCATCAGGTGGTTGCCGCCGCTCGCGAAGTCGAGTTCGCCGTTCGCGGGCACGTCGAAGGACTTCTCCTCCTTCATCGCGCCGCCCTTGGTGCTGTGCAGCGTGACGGAGCCCGCGATGTCGCTGGTGGCGGAGGTGAGCTTGTCGGCGCCGCCCTTGTTCGTCAGCTTGAAGAAGCCCGCCGCCATGTCGTCCATGGTGGGTTCGGGGATGTAGGCCCCGCTGACCTTCAGCTCGGGCTTCTTCTCGGCGTCCCCGGAACCGGAGTCCGAGTCGCCGCCGCAGCCCGCGAGGGCCAGCGCGGCGGTCAGCGCCAGGGCGCCGGTGGCGAGCACGCGGTGCTTGGTGGTGCGGTGGTTCACGGGGTCTGTCCCTTGACGATCTTGGGCAGGTCCTTGGTGTAGTCGCCTGCGGTGGCCTTGTCGCTGTACAGGACGTATCCCGCGTCGTTCTTCGGGGAGAAGGCGAAGACCTGCGTGCCGTGCATCGAGACGATCTTGCCCTTCTTGTCCTTCTTGGAGGGCTCGATGCTGATGGCGAGCTGGCGGGCACCTGCCTGGATGGTGTCGAAGTCGCCCGTCAGGCCGACGAAGTCGGAGTCCACGCCCTTGAGCCACTTGCCGAGCTCGGCGGGGGTGTCGCGGTCGGGGTCGGTGGTGACGAAGACGACCTTGAGCTTGTCCTGGTCGGCCTTGGGCAGGGCCTTCTTGGCGACCGCGATGTTGTTCATCGTCAGCGGGCAGACGTCGGGGCAGTGCGTGTAGCCGAAGTAGATGAGCGTCGGCTTGCCCTTGGTCTCCTCGCGCAGGTCGTACTTCTTGCCGTGGGTGTCGGTGAGGACGAGGTTCGGCTTCTTGTACGGCTTGTCCAGGACCGTGGCGGCCTTGCCCGAGTCGGTCTCCACGGAGACCTCGGCGACCGGCTTCTTGTTGTCGTCACCGCTGCCGCAGGCGGTCAGGGTGAGGGCGGCCACGGCCAGCAGGGCAGCGGCGGCGAGCTTCTTGTCGGTGCTCTTCGCGTAGCTCTTCGAGCTCTTGGTGCGCATACGAAAATGTCCCAGATGTGAGGGGGCCGGGGTGCACCGGGGCGGCTGTGTGCCGCGTCGGCGCACCCCGAGGGTGGCTCGGCCGGTGGGTCAGCCGGCGACGCGACGACGGCTCGCGACCAGGCCGAAGGCGACACCCGCCGCACCGACGACGATGCCGACGATGCCGAGCACGCGGGCGGTGGTGTCGCTGCTGTCGGAGTCGGACGACGCGTTCTCGGTCTCGGCGTGCTTGCCGTCCGACTTGGTGTCGTCGGCCGCGGCGCCGTGGCCGTCGGTGGCGGCGCTCAGCGGGAGGGCGGGCGCCGGGTGCTCCGGCTCCTCCTGGCCCTTCTGCTGCGGCTCGATCCAGCGGACGACTTCCTTGTTGTCGTACGTCTGGACGGCCTTGAAGACGAGTTCGTCGGCGTCCTCGGGCAGCTGGCCCATGGAGACGGGGAACTTCTGGAAGGTGCCGGGCTGGATGCCCTTGCCGTCGGCGGTCCAGGTGACCTTGGAGACGGCCTCGTCGATCTTCTCGCCGTGGATCTCCAGCGGCTTGTCGAGCTTGGACTTGGTGACCTTCGCGGTCCAGCCGGGGACGGGCTGCGTCATCACGGAGGCGAGCGGGTGGTCGGCGGGGAAGGAGACCTCGAGCTTGTTGGTCGAGGCGTCGTCCATCTCGTTCGGCACCTTGAAGTTGACCGTGGCGTATCCGCCCTTGGCGGCCTGGCCCTCCGGCGAGACGCTGACGTGCGCGAACGCGGGCGCCGAAAGCACGATGACGGTGGCGGCGGCGACAGTGCCGGCGGCGGCGATACGGGACATCTTCATGACAGGAACACTCCACTTTCGTCAGTGGTGATCAGTACGTGGGTGAGCGCGGCCGAGCGGGCACGCGCGTGCGCGCGCCGAGCGACCCCTCCGTACTGCGGTCTGGAGTGCTCTCCGTACTGCGGCGTGGAGTGTGTCGCGTCAGGCGGCGAGTTCGACGTCTCGGGGACCGGCCGGGGGACCGCGCCTGATCACCGCGTCCTCGAGCGCGACCGTGCGCGGCTTCGGCGGCGCGAGCAGCGCGGTGCGCGGAGCCCGCGGCCCGGTCGTCTCGGGCGCGCCGGGCAGACCTGCCCGCAGGGCGCGTACGAGGGTGAGGGCCGAGCGCAGCGAACGTACGAGCGCCCCTTCCGCGACTCCGTGCGCCCCGTCGGCGAGCCGGATGAGGCGGAGCAGCGCGAGGTCGCCGCGGCGGAGCAGCCAGCCGGCGGCGACGGCGGCGAGGACATGGGCGAGCAGCATGGGCAGGGACGGTACGAGCGCCATGGCACCCATCGACCCCATGCTCCCGGCATGCGGCCCGCCGGTCGCGGCCGACGAGACCGAGTCGAGCGCGGTGTCCGCGGCAGCGGCGGCGGACCCGCCGTGCCGGTGCCCGCCGGACCGACCGGCCCCGGAAGCGCCCGCGCCGCCGGGGCCGAGCCCGGCGGTGGTGAGGATCCGGTGGGCCTGGGCGGGCGTGATCGTCGCGGCGCCCGCACCGCAGACCAGTCGAGCGGCCCGCTCCACCAGGGAGGCGTCACTGTTTGTCGCGGTCGCTGCGTTCACCGCGGCCGAACCGTGCTGGCCGAGGCCGAACAGGGCGTGCAGACCGAGCTGTCCCACCGCGAGCAGCGCGGCGATGCCGGGCAGCGAGCGGGCCCGCCCGGCGAGCGGCAGCGCGACCGCGAGGACGACGAGAAAGCCCACGCCCAGCGTCCACAGCGGAACGGCGACGCAGGAAGCGAGCACATGGCCCCCGGCGGACAGCACGACGCAGACCGCGGCGAACGTCGCGGCCCTCAGCAGCCGGAGGTCGGCTCCGGCGCGCGGTCGGCGCTGGTGGGGGGCAGTCATGGCGGGGTCATCATCGCACTGGGGCCACCCGGCGCATACGGCAGGTCCGGAAGGTCCTGTTCCGGGCGATGGGTGCGGTCTGGCCGACCTGAGGGGGTCCGTACACAGGGTGTCCTACACCGCCCGACGGGGGCCGCGCGTCCGCCGTATGGGCGGCATCACGTCCTTCGGGCGCTTATTCGGGGGCGCACCCGGCAATACGTATCGGTATGTCGAGCCGCAGCCAGGAGGCTGGAGCATGAGCATCTGGTGGTCTCTCCATTTGCGGCGCGAGGCCGCGAGCGTTCCGCTCGCCCGCCGTCTGCTGATCGGCACGATGGAGACGGCGGGCGTGGACCCGGACATCTCCTACGACCTGTCGGTCGCCCTCAGCGAGGCGTGCGCCAACGCCGTCGAGCACGGCGGCGCGGGCGTGCCCGGGGGCGTGACGGGCGGGTACCGGGTCACCGCCTACCTCGACGGCGAGAAGTGCCGCATCGAGGTGGACGACTCCGGGCCCGGCTTCCCCGGTACGTCGCGTGGCTGTCCCGCGCCCCGGCCGCGCGCCGCCGACACGGACGAGCACGGCCGCGGCCTGTGCCTCATCAGAGAACTCGCCGACCATGTCCACCTCGGCAACAAGCCGGGCAGGAGTGGCGCGGTGATCAGCTTCGACAAGATCCTCAAGTGGCGTGAGGACGCGCCGCTGATGACGGCGTGAGGACGCGCCGCGCCGACTGGGCCGGCGTCAATGATCCGGACCTGTCTCCCCATCGGCCGGGCCTGCTTCCCCGTCGGAAGGCGGCAGCGCGCGGAGCAGTGCCTCCACCGCCGCCCCGTACGCGTGTTCCGACGGCGTCGAGTACCCGACGACGAGACCGTCCCCGGCCGGCATCACCGCCCCCGGGTGGCGGAACGCGGCGAGCCCGTCCAGCGCGATCCCCTGCCAGGCCGCCGCCTTGACCGCGGACGCCTCCGTCCCCGGCGGCAGCCGCAGCACCGCGTGCAGGCCCGCCGCGATGCCGGTGGCCGTGATGTGCGGGGCGCGTTCGGCGAGGGCGGTGACGAGCCGGTCGCGACGGTTCCGGTAGCGCTGCCGCATCCGGCGGATGTGCCGGTCGTACTGCCCGGAGGCGATGAAGTCGGCGAGCGTGAGCTGGTCGAGGACGCTCGCCCACGCCTCCCGCTCCCCCTTGGCGGCGAGCACGTCGTCGACGAGGTGCTCGGGCAGCACCATCCAGCCGATGCGGACCGCGGGGGACAGGCTCTTGCTGACCGACCCGAGGTAGACGACCCGTTCGGGGCCCAGGCCCTGTACGGCGCCGACCGGCTCACGGTCGTAGCGGAACTCCCCGTCGTAGTCGTCCTCCAGGACCAGGCCGCCGCCGGCACGGGCCCAGTCGACGACCGCGGCGCGCCGTGAGGGATGCAGCGGTCCACCGGTCGGGAACTGGTGCGCGGGCGTGAGCAGTACGCCACGGACCTTCAGGCCCCGCGCCAACTCCTCGATTCTGGCGCCTTGTTCGTCAAGGCCCAGAGGCACGGTCCGCACACCGGAGCTCTCCAGGATCTCGCGGTGGAACCCGAGCCCGTACGACTCCATGGCGAAGGGGCCCCGCAGCACCCCGCCGCCCGCGCCGCGCGACCCCGCGAACAGCAGCCGCAGCGCGTGCGCGAACCCGGAGCAGACCACGATCCGTTCGGGGTCTGCGCGTACTCCGCGGGCCCGCGTCAGATAGTCGGCGAGCGCCCGGCGCAGCTCGACGCGACCGCGTGGATCGCCGGGCCCGAAGGCCTCGTTGGGTGCGGCGCCCAGCGCGCGCCGGGCCGCCGCGAGCCAGGCCGTACGGGGGAACGAGGCGGCGTCCGGCGTGCCCTGGCGCAGGTTGTACGCGGGTGCGGCGGGCCGCGCCGGGGCGGGCTTGGGCGTGCGCGGGCGCTTGGGCGATGCCACGCGCTCCGCGACGCGCGTACCCGACCCCTGGCGCGCCGTCAGCCAGCCCTCGGCGACCAGCTCCGCATAGGCGTCGGCGACCGTGTTGCGGGCCAGGCCGAGGTCGGCGGCGAGCGAGCGGTAGGGCGGCAGACGGGTGCCGGGGGCGAGGCGACCGTCGCGTACGGCGTCCCGCAGCGCGCGGATCAGAACGGCGCGGCGACTGCCCGGACCTGACAGGTCCACATGCAGGTCACTGCCGATGCGCTCCGCCAAATTGACCCATGATTCCGGCATGGAAATGCACCCTATACGAGGTCTTTCCCGGCCCTAGATTCATGGTCATGACGAACAACACGAACACCACGAACAACACGCAGACCACCGCCACCGCCCCTGCCCCCGCTGCTTCCGCCTCCGCCGCATCCACCGCCCCCCGCCTCAACTTCGCCAAGGCCGCCCCCAAGGCCTTCAAAGCCCTGATCGGCTTCGACGCCGCCGCCCGCGACGGCCTCGACCCCGCGCTGGTCGAACTGATCCAGATCCGCGCCTCGCTCCTCAACGGCTGCGCCTACTGCCTCCACATGCACACCTCCGACGCCCGCAAGGCCGGTGAGGACGAGGCGCGGCTGCACATGATCGGCGTGTGGCGCGAGGCCCGTAACTTCTTCACGGAGAAGGAGCAGGCGGCCCTCGCCCTGACCGAGTCGGTCACGCTCGTCTCCCAGGGTGGCATCCCGGACGACGTCTACGTAGAGGCCACCCGGCACTTCGACGAGCCCGAACTGGCCCGCGTGCTCGCCCTGATCTTCACCATCAACACCTGGAACCGCATCGCCCTGAGCACCGCCAAGGTCGCGGGCGAGGACGAGCGAGTGGCCGACTGATGGCCACCTCTCTCAAGCTGATGGCCACCTCTCTCAAGCCGGAGCGATGAAGAAGTTGAACGACGAAGGGCCGGTCTCCCCTCCGGGGGAACCGGCCCTTCGCTGTATGTCAGGTGGGACTCAGCCCTTGAGCTGCGCCATCCACGCCTCGACGTCCTCGGACGTACGCGGCAGAGCGGCCGACAGGTTCTTGTTGCCGTCCTCCGTGACGAGGATGTCGTCCTCGATCCGGACGCCGATGCCCCGGTACTCCTCCGGCACGGTCAGGTCGTCGGCCTGGAAGTACAGACCGGGCTCGACCGTCAGGCACATGCCGGGCTCCAGCGTGCCGTCCACATACGTCTCGGTGCGCGCGGCGGCGCAGTCGTGGACGTCCATGCCGAGCATGTGACCGGTGCCGTGCAGCGTCCAGCGGCGCTGCAGACCGAGCTCCAGGACGCGCTCGACCGGGCCCTCGACGAGGCCCCACTCGACGAGCTTCTCGGCGAGCACGCGCTGCGCCGCGTCGTGGAAGTCGCGGTACTTGGCGCCCGGCTTCACCGCCGCGATGCCGGCCTCCTGGGCCTCGTACACCGCGTCGTAGATCTTCTTCTGCAGCTCGTCGAAGCGGCCGTTGATCGGCAGTGTCCGCGTGATGTCCGCGGTGTAGTACGTGTGCGTCTCCACGCCGGCGTCGAGCAGCAGCAGCTCTCCGGAGCGGACAGCTCCGTCGTTGCGCACCCAGTGCAGGGTGGTGGCGTGGGGGCCGGCGGCGCAGATGGAGCCGTAGCCGATGTCGTTGCCCTCGACGCGGGCGCGTAGGAAGAACGTGCCTTCGATGTAACGCTCGCTGGTGGCCTCGGCCTTGTCGAGGACCTTCACGACGTCCTCGAAACCGCGGGCGGTCGAGTCGCAGGCCTTCTGGAGCTCGCCGATCTCGAACTCGTCCTTGACCAGCCGGGCCTCGGAGAGGAAGACGCGCAGCTCCTCGTCGCGCTCGGCGGTGACCTTGTCGGTCAGGGCCGCCTCGATGCCGGCGTCGTAGCCGCGCACGACACGGACGGGGCCGGTCGCCTCGCGCAGCGCGCCGGCCAGCTCGCGCACGTCGGAGGCGGGGATGCCGTACAGCTTCTCGGCCTCGGTGAGGGAGTGCCGGCGGCCGACCCAGAGCTCGCCCTGGCCGTCCAGCCAGAACTCGCCGTTCTCGCGGTCGGAGCGGGGCAGGAGGTAGATGGTCGCGTCGTGGCCGCCGCTGTTCTTCGGCTCGAGGACGAGGACGCCGTCCTCGGTCTGGTTGCCGGACAGGTACGCGTACTCGACAGAGGCGCGGAAGGCGTACTCGGTGTCGTTCGAACGGGTCTTGAGGTTGCCCGCCGGAATGACCAGGCGCTCGCCCGGGAAGCGCGCGGAGAGCGCGGCACGGCGGGCGGCGGTGTGCTCGGCCTGCGCGATCGGCTGCAGGTCGTGCAGCTCGGTGTCGGCCCAGCCGGACTTCATGTTCTCGGCGAGCTCGTCGGAAACGCCCGGGTACAGGCCGTTCTTGCGCTGCTTGATCGGCTCTTCTTCGGTCTCTTCCGGGTTCGCCGGGTTGAGCGCCTCCGACACGATCTGCCTCCTATGTACGACACTGGGCCGCCCTCCATCGTACGGGCGTACGGAAGGGGTCCCAGGGCCGGAAGGCCACTTACCTACAGTGTCCGTGGCCTCACTCGAAGCGGGCGGCGAGCAACACCACGTCCTCCTCGCTGTCCACGGCGTCGAGCCCGTCCGGCAGGACGGCGTGCAGCACGTGGTCGGCGATCGCCCCGGGGTCGTCCCTGATGGTTCTGGGCACGCTCGCCGCGGCCGCGTGCAGACGCGCGAAGGCCCGGTCCATCGGGTCGCCGGTGCGGTGCAGAAGCCCGTCGGTGTAGAGCAGCACCGTTTCTCCGGGCTCGGGGCTGATCTCCACGCTCGGCGCCTCCCAGCAGGCGAGCATGCCGAGCGGCGCGGACAGGGACGTCTCCACGAACTCCGTGCGGCGCTCCCCGACGATCAGCGGCGGACTGTGCCCGGCACCGGCGAGCACGATCTTGCGCAGGGCGGGCTCGCAGTACGCGAAGAGGGCGGTCGCCGACCGCGCGGGCTCCGTCAGCCGCAGCAGCAGCTCCAGATCGGAGAGCACGGCGACGGGGTCCTCGCCCTCCATCACGGCGTACGCCCGCAGGGAGGCCCGCAGCCGTCCCATCGCGGCCACCGCGCTCGGCCCCGACCCGGTCACGGAGCCGACCGCGAGGCCGAGGGCCGCGTCGGGCAGCGGCAGCGCGTCGTGCCAGTCGCCGCCGCCGCGCGGGCCCGTGCGGTGCCGGGCGGCGAGCTGTACCCCGGCGACCCGGGGCAGCCGTGAGGGCATGAGCTCCTCGCGCAGGGTGGCGTCGGTGGTGCGGGCGCGGTCCAGTTCGAGCAGCCGCGCCACGTGCTCGGTCGCCTGGCGCGTGTAGAGCCCGACGAGGTGGCGGCGGCGCTCGTCCGGCTCGGCGGGTTCGTCGTACAGCCAGACCGCGGCGCCGACCCGGCCCGCCGTCTCGGTGGCGAGGGGCAGGGCGTAGCTCGCGGCGTACCCGAGGCGGGAGGCGACTTCGCGGTGGAGCGGGTCGAGGCCGTCATCGGCGAGCAGATCGGGCTGCGCGATCTCCCCGGGCACGGCGTCGGGCAGACCTTCGGGGGCGTCCAGAATCCTGCCGTACGAGGTGGCGGCGCGCGGCACCGTCTCGATGTGGCCGAGGTCGGCGCGGGCCAGGCCGAGGCCGACGGTGGTCTCGGGGCCGAGCCCGTCGGCGGGTTCCACGACGGCGAGCCCGCGCCGGGCGCCCACCAGGGCGGCACCGGCGCGCAGGAGCTCCCGCAGCGCGTCGTCGAGGGTGCCCGTGCGGGCGAGCCGCTCGGTGAGTTCGTGCAGCGTGGTGAGGTCGGAGACCCAGCCGGCGAGCCGGTCCTGGATCAGGGCGCCGGGTGCGCTCGGTACGGAAGTGCCCTCTGTGCGTGACGCGGCGGGCGCGGTCTGCGCGGCGGGCGGGGCAGTGTGTGCCGGTGGCGGAACTGTGGAATCGATTCCGGCCACTTTCGGAAGGTGCGGGGCGTTCATGGCTGACGGCTTTCCGGCCGGTGCGTAATGCTCAATAGCATCGCAAACCCCCATGTCATTATGCGCCGCTAGCAATGCTCCAGATGTACACGCACTGGTGAGGGGATGTCCAGCATTGTCCTGCTGGGATTCCTGGTGTCCGTGGTATTTCGGGGAACTGTAAAAGATCTTGTTAAGTTGGCTGAAAACAGCGCCGGGTTAGGGCATATTAGGGTCGACTGACGTTGTTCGGTAGAGCGTTGCAGTGGTCGCGCTGGGTACGTACTCAGTGATGACCAGGGGCAGTTGGGGTCCGTCCGGAACCTGACCAAGGACCCGGACGTCCTAACTCACGACGACCGTGCCCCATCCTCCCGTGGCGGAGGCGGCAAGCAATATCGCGGGACGGCAAACGCCAGGCGCCGCCACCCCACGCCACGTCAACGCTCGGTTCAGAGTGGTTCCCCATGCCACAGGCTGGGGTCAGATGTGCCAGCTCGTACGTACAGCGAAGTGATCCACACATGGTGTGATGTGGCCCGCAGTCTCCCCGGCTAACGCCGGCGTGCAACGGAAAGGAACGAGCGCTCATGCGCGAGATCCTCGGAAGGCGACGCAGGCTCCTGTCCTGGCGAATCGGAAGGAAGCCCGGCCGGAGCGCCGGACAGCTCGGCGCGGCTCTGACCTTCGCGACCGCATGGCGGTGGCCCGTACTGCCAGGAGTCGGTCTCGACCGGCGCGACGGCAGCCGGTGCTCCTGCCCCGACCCCGACTGCGCGGTACCGGGCGCGCATCCCCTCGACCCCGGTCTCCTTGCCGCCACCACCGACGAGCGGATGGTCCGCTGGTGGTGGACCAACCGACCCGGCGCACCCGTCGTACTCGCCACCGGAGGTCGCGCCCCGTGCGCCGTGAGCCTCCCCGTGGGCGCGGGCGTGCGCGCCCTCGCCGCGCTCGACGAGGCCGGCATCAGGCTCGGCCCGGTGGTCGCCACCGAGGCCAGACTCCATCTCCTCGTCGCGCCGTACTCCATGGCCCAGTTGGGCGAGCTCCTCTACGCGAAGGACTACGTGCCCGGCGCGCTCCGCTTTCACGGCGAGGGCGGCTATATCGCCCTGCCCCCCTCCGACACGGGACAGGGCCGGGTGCGCTGGGAGCGTGCCCCGCTTCCCGGCTCCGCCGCCCCCTGGGTGCCGGACGTCGAAGCGGTCGTGGACGCCGTCGTGGACGCCCTCACTCGTACGGGTGTGAGCGCGCCCGAGATGTAGGGGAATCGGGCGCGCGGCGAGCGGGCCGCGCGCCCACTGTCGATATCTTCGGCTCATGCAACCCCGCCTGTTCGTGCTCCTGGGCGTTGTGGCCGTCACGGCCCTCCTGCCGCTCGCCGGCGCGTCCGCGGGGCCCGTGGGCGACGGTGACGCGAAGTCGCCCCTCCCCTCTCCCTCCCCCGACCGCTCGAACGTCTCTTCGGGGCAGAACCGGTCGGCGGAGAAGGGCTCGCGGCCCTCGCTGCTCGCGGGTCTCGGCGCGACGACCGCCGCCCGGTGCGGCCCCGAACTCTCCTCGCCCGGCGGCGTCGAGGCGCAGACCTGTGTCCTCACGCGGGGCCGCGACACGTGGGCGCGTACCTATTACCGCAATGCCACCGGCGAGGAGCTGGCCGCGGTGCTGACCCTGATGGGCCCGGACGCGCGCACCGTGCAGATGCACTGTGAGGTGGGGGCGGGGGACGAACCCGCGGCCTGCGAGACGCCGCGCGAGCGGTCGGCGGGCGACGTGGCGGAGTACTCGGCCGTGGCGGAGTACGCGGCGGGCGAGGCGGACGGACTGCTGCTGCGCTCGGGAAGCAACTCGGCTTCTGCGCAGGGCAGTTGAGACCTGAACCGGTCTTCCGGGCATGAAAGCGCCCGGTTGCTGGCGACGGGGGATGCACCAGCAACCGGGCTACCTGAACGGTAACAAGAGATCGGCTCCTGGCAAATTCGATCCCAGTTATCCGGACATGGATTCGACGGTGACCACGGGGAGTTGTGACACGAGTCACTCGGCCCTCGCGGGCCGTACCGACTGACTGGTGGGTCAGTCGGTACGACACGAGTCACCTGGGCGGCCGACTCAGCTGAGCGTCACCTGGCGGTTGGTGAGACCGCCGCGCGCCCGGCGCTCGTCCGCGGTGAGCGGGGCGTCCGACGCGAGCGCCGCCGCGAGCCGCTCCGCGAACTCCGCCGCGGGCTTCTCGACGTCCGCGGCCGAGACTCCGGTCGGCAGGTCCCACACCGGCACGGTCAGGCCGTGCGCCCGGAAGGAACCGACCAGACGCGTGCCCTCGCCGAGGCTCGACGTACCGGCCGCGTGCAGCCGGGCCAGCGCGTCCAGGAGCTTCTCCTCGGGGTGCGGCATGACCCAGCGCAGGTGGTTCTTCTCCGGGGTCTCGCACCAGTACGCGGCGTCCACACCGGTCAGCTTCGCCGTCGGGATGGCGGCGTCGTTCGCCCGCTCCAGGGACGCGGACACCTCCGGCGTGGCGTTCTCCGCGTCCGGCACCCAGAACTCGAAGCCGGGGTGCACGACCGGCTCGAACGTGCCCTCCGGGTCGAGCAGATCCTGCAGACGCGGACCGTCCGCCGGGGCACGACGGCCCTTCACCGGCGTACCCGGCTCGGCCTCGAGGGCGCGCTGAAGGGTGTCGGCGAGGTCGCGGCTGATGTCGCCGGACGCGGTGTCGTTCTGCAGGCCGAGCAGGACCGAACCGTCGTCACGGCGCAGCGCGGGCCAGGCCATCGGCAGCACGGTGGCGAGGGAGACCGAGGGAACGCCCTCGGGGAGACCGCCCTTGACCGTCAGCTCGACCGTGGCGGCGGGCACCAGCTCGCGCAGCGCGACCCAGTCGCACTCGCCGGGCAGGCCTTCGAAGGGGCGCTGCACCAGCTCGGTCACCGCGTGCGCGGCGGCCCGGCCGTGACAGGCCTTGTAGCGGCGGCCCGAACCGCAGGGGCAGGGTTCGCGGGCGCCGACAACGGGGATCTCCCCGCCTCCGGGCCCGCCCTGGAGCTGCGGCTGCTGCTTGCCCTTGGGCTGGGGGCGCTTCTTGGCCATCTTGGGTGTCTCCCGGCTACGGCTCTCTTGCGTACGGGCGCGAGCCTAGCCGCTCGGTCATTCGGAGCCCGTGCCACAGCCCCGGCCAGGGCCAGGGCCATGGCACAGGCTCTCAGTCCAGTTCGTCGAAAGGGTCCACGAAGGCCAGCTCGGACAGCGCGGCCGCCGACGGGGCGGCGACGCGCGTAGCGAAATCCTCGTGGTGGTGCGCCGACTGCACGACGGCCCACACGGTGACCTCGCCGTGGACGTCGTCCCGGACGCCCCAGGCGTCGGCGAGCGCGGTGATGATGTTCAGCCCGCGGCCGCCGTGCGCCGTGACCGACGGAGTGGCCGGAACCGGGCGGGTCGGGCCGCCGCCGTCCGTCACCTCGACCGTCAGCCGGCCCGCCTTGTCGACGTGCCATGCCGCCCGCACATCACCGTCGCCGACCATCCCGCGGCCCAGTGGCCTGCCGTGCCGGCAGGCATTGCTGAGCAACTCCGACAGGATCAGTACGGCATCGTCGACGACCGTGTCCGCCACCCCGCTCATGCGCAGCTGATTGCGCATACGGTGCCTTGCTTCCCCCACGCCCGCAGGGCCATGGGGTACGGCCATGCTCGACGACGTGGGCACCTCCCGTGCCACCACCAACGCCACCCCCGAGACCTCCTTCGCCCCACGCCACGGTGTGGATGCCCCATTGGACTGGACCGGAAACCGGCCAATCCCCGTCCGGTGACGCACTCGTGACGATCTAATACGTACCGAACGCGCCGGTGCACTCCCTGTAACCGGAGTTACCGGAGTCCCAGGCGGTCCAGTTGGGTCAGAACTTGCTTGGGGCGGTTGGTGATGATCGCGTCGACACCCAGTTCGGCACAGAGTTCGACGTCCTCCGGCTCGTTCACGGTCCAGACGTGCACCTCGTGCCCCGCGCGCTTCAGCTTCGCCACGTACGACGGGTGGTTGCGCACGATCCGCATGCCCGGACCAGCGATGCGTACCCCCTGGGGGAGCCGGCCGTCGCGGTGGCGCGGGGAGACGAACTGCATCAGATAGACGGTCGGCAGCGTCGGGGAGGCGGCCCGGACACGGTGCAGTGAACGCGCCGAGAAGCTCATGACCCGTACCGGGGAGGGGCCTTCCGCGGGCGGCGTGTCCAGGCCGAAGCGCTTGAGCAGCAGGAGCAGGCGCTCCTCCACCTGGCCCGCCCAGCGTGTCGGGTGCTTGGTCTCGATGGCCAGCCGCACCCGCCGCCCCGAGGCATTGCTTTCGGCCACCAGCTCGAGCAGCCGCTCCAGGGTCAGGACGGAGGTGTCATCGCCTGCGGAGCCCTCCCAGTCCGGGTCCTCCTCGGCCTCGCCGTGATGTCTCTTCCAGGAGCCGAAGTCCAGGGCGGCGAGGTCGGCGAGTTCGAGGGCGGAGACGGCTCCCCGGCCGTTCGACGTACGGTTGACGCGGCGGTCGTGGACGCACACGAGATGGCCGTCCGCGGTCAGCCGCACATCGCATTCGAGGGCGTCGGCACCGTCCTCGACCGCCTTCTTGTAGGCGGCCAGCGTGTGCTCGGGGGCATCCTCGGAGGCTCCGCGGTGGGCGATGACCTGAATCTGGTGCTGTCGTGCGAGGGTCACCGCGTCATGGTGCCATCACGGGGTACCCGGCGGCTCGCCGGACGACGCCCTGCCGGAGCGCCGGACACACAGGATCGGCTTATGGTGCCCTGACAGCCCATGGGAAAAGCTGACTGCAGACAGATGCCGTGCACAGTTGGCACCCCCAGGCCGTGACCGAGAACGCACGTAACGACAGCATGGACCGAGGAGAAGAGCTGTGAGCACCGAGAACGAGGGCAACGAGGTACCCCAGGCCCCGTCCGCGCCCCCCGCGCCGGTGGACGCTCCCGCTGTTCCCGCCGACTCCCATGCAGCCGGTTCGGCCGGGTCGGCCGGTTCCGCCGGGTCGGCCGGTGCCGCCGGGTCGGCTGGGTCGGCCGGGTCGGCCGGTCCGCAGGGACACGAGGAGGCGTACGCCACTCCCGCGCACGCCCCGCACGCTCCCGCTCATGCTGCCGCGGGCGCTCCGCAGGGTGCTCCGCAAAGCGGTGGGCAGGGCGCCGGACAGGGCGCTGGACAGAGCGCGCCCGGCGCCGGGCAGGGTGCCTCCGGCGTCGGGAACTGGCCGC
The DNA here is from genome assembly GCF_040683555.1 of Streptomyces sp. NPDC093510. NCBI lineage: Bacteria > Bacillati > Actinomycetota > Actinomycetes > Kitasatosporales > Streptomycetaceae > Streptomyces > Streptomyces sp. NPDC093510. The sequence goes on along the minus strand of NZ_JBFBEE010000015.1, from coordinate 2,452 downwards.
CTCCGCAGCCGCCCGCCATGCCGTCGTACGCCACGGGGGGCGGCTCCGGTTCCGGCTGGGGCGCCTCGTACCACCCGCAGGAGCCGAAGCCCGGCGGCCGGCGCGGCGGCCTGGTCGCCGCGGTGCTCGCGGCCGCCCTGCTCGCGGGCGGCATCGGCGGCGGCGTCGGGTACTGGGCGGCCGAGCGGAACGACAGCGACACCAACTCGACCACGGTGGCCGCTCCCGACACCCCCGCCGACCTCAAGCGCGAGCCCGGCTCGGTCGCCGACACCGCGAACAAGGCGCTGCCCAGCGTCGTCACCATCGAGGCGCAGAGCGGCGGCGGCGAGGGCGGCACGGGAACCGGCTTCGTCTACGACACACAGGGCCACATCCTCACCAACAACCACGTGGTGGCGTCGGCCGCCGAGGGCGGCAAGCTCCAGGTGACGTTCTCGAACGGCAAGAAGTACGCCGCCGAGGTCGTCGGCCGCGCCGAGGGGTACGACGTGGCGGTCATAAAGCTCAAGAGCGCCCCCGACGGCCTCCAGCCGCTCAAGCTCGGCAACTCCGACCGCGTGGCCGTCGGCGACTCGACCATCGCGATCGGCGCCCCCTTCGGCCTCTCGAACACCGTGACGACCGGCATCATCAGCGCCAAGAACCGCCCGGTGACCTCCAGCGACGGCGGGCAGAGCGGCAAGAGCTCGTACATGAGCGCACTGCAGACCGACGCCTCCATCAACCCGGGCAACTCCGGCGGCCCCCTGCTGGACTCCCGCGGCGCGGTCATCGGCATCAACTCCGCGATCAAGCCCGCCGAGAGCGGCGGCGGCCTCGGCGGCTCCGGCCAGTCCGGCTCCATCGGCCTGGGCTTCGCGATTCCGGTCAACCAGGCGAAGCAGGTCGCCCAGCAGCTGATCAAGACCGGACAGCCCGTCTACCCCGTGATCGGCGCCTCGGTCTCCCTCCAGCAGGAGGGCGCGAACGGCGCGACGATCTCCCGGGAAGGCGTGAGCGGTTCACAGCCGGTCACGCCGAACGGCCCGGCGGACAAGGCCGGCCTGAAGCCCGGCGACGTCATCACGAAGCTGGACGACATGGTGATCGACAGCGGTCCGACCCTGATCGGCCAGATCTGGACCCACAAGCCCGGCGACAAGGTCAAGATCACCTACGAGCGCGGCGGCAAGGAACACACGGTCGACGTAACCCTGGGCCAGCGCAAGGGAGACAGCTGACCCGCTAGTCTTGTCCCCGCGCGGTCCTGATTCCGTTTCCGGCGGACGGCGCGGGGTGGGTTGCCCGAGCGGCCTAAGGGAACGGTCTTGAAAACCGTCGTGGTTCACGCCACCGTGGGTTCAAATCCCACACCCACCGCAGCAGGTCAGCGTGTGTGCTGGTCAAAGGGTGTCTCTCGTTGAGGGGCACCCTTTTTCGTGGGGACGTGTCTCACCTTGATCCGGGTCTGTCGCGCTGTTGATCAAGGTGTGTGGACCAGGCGTGGACCACGATGGAGCTGATAGGCGGCCTGTCATCAGGGGCTTAGCCAAGTGCCGGCCACCGGTCGGTACGCCTGTAGCGACTTGCCGCGTACGAGGAGCACCCTGGGGGCATGACCTACCACGGCGACGCCACGCTCATTGTGGGTGAGCAACTGATCGAGGTATCGGCCCATCTAAGGGCTTACGGCCGCCGCGATGATCCTCACTGGGACGGAACCTTGCACGACGTCCCGACTCATCTGATTCATGCGCTCCATGACAGCGATGATCGTCGGATCCGTCTGCCGGATGGTCAAGAGCGCACCATCTGGCCACGTGACGTCCCGCACGAATCCGAAGAGGAGTTCACCTCTTTGCCTATTTCCGTCGACGGGCTTCCGCCGTTCTAAAGCCGCGCGCTGGCCCGCGTCGGTTCGGGCGCACCGATCGTTTCAGTGGATTCAGCGTTTGACGCGATTGCGGACGGCGAGGACGGCCAGGCCCAGAAGAACGGGCTCGGTCAGCCGGGAGGTCATCTCAATGTAGGTGCCGGTGGTAGTCAGGTCCTGGTCGGCGGAGCGGAAGACGACCGAGTTGAGCGTGACGTTCAGGGCCTTCTCGAAGCGCTCCCCGGTGACCCGTTGTCCGGTGAGATGGTGGGGATCGCCCTTGCCGATCTCGAAAGTCACTCTCCCACCGCCGGGCGGCACGGTGCCGGTGGCTACCTGCTTCGGGGCGTTGCTGGGGAGTCCGAAGCCCATCAGGAGCAAGATGGTGAGGAGCATGGCGGCGACGAGCCAGCCCAACGCCCGGGAGGCACGCAGGCCATAGCCGGACAGTGCCCAGTAGGCGGTCAGAAGGCTCCGCTCACTCCGGGGGATGTCGTCGGCATGGCGGCGCATCTGTCGGGTAGGCCCCGTCCCTCTCGGGACGAGGCCCCCCTCAGAACCGTGCGTGCCACTCGTCGCGGCACACGGCTCAAGCAG